>CBDUPD010000019.1:0-13049 GCA_965368985.1 uncultured Spongiibacteraceae bacterium
AGGTTTGACCTTCTTTTATTGCATTTAAATGCTGCTTACGCGCTCGCGGACGCTGAAATTCAGGGTTCATTGACTCAAGGTTATGACAATTACGACATTCACGAGAATCTGTTTTCTTCATCGCCTTCCAAACATTCTTAGCAAGGCGCAACCTGTTTTCATCAAACTTCTCTGGTGTGTCTATCGTTCCCAGAGCCTTGTGTAATAATTCATTACTTGCCTGAACCTTACGAACAATTTTGTGCACCCATGGATCAGGTACGTGACACTCGGGACAACCCGCCCTTACACCCGTTCTATTCGAGTAGTGAATGGTCGGGGTATATTCCTGATAAACATTCTCTTCCATCTCATGGCAGCTAATACAAAACGGCAGTGTATTCGTCGCTTCCATCGCAGTATTAAAACCACCCCAGAAAATAATACCCGCAATAAAGAACACCAGCGCACCAGCAATGGTTGTTCCATAAATCAATTTACGAGACCAGAATGAAGAACCTTCGAGTTGTTTACCGCTCATTTTTCTTTCCTAAATCTTAATAGCCAATAACTAATAGCCACATACAGATAGTTAAATAACAATTTTTGACAAAAAAAAGCGGGGACGTTTACCGCACCCCGCTTTCTCATTCAAACACGATTACCTAATTCACTTCTATTAAGTAACGTGGTTAGTACGGTTGTAAACATTGAACTTACCTGTCGGTGTAGTCAGGCCTTTGATACGCTTGATCTCTTTAAGAGTTTTCGCATCATAAACCACGATTTCACCTGTTGGGTTACCCGCATCAGCACGGTTCCATACTGAAACCCACACTTCTGTACCGTCTTTGTTGAATTCCATGTGAACTGCAGCTTTACCTTCTTCTTCAGTTACACGAATGGTTTTAACAACTTTACGGGTTTTCTTGTCTATAACCTTAACACTTTGCTGTATTTCGGGCTCCGGATTTTTAGTTTGATCAGCCCACACGTAGTCGCTCTTAGGATGCGTACGGATAAATACACCAGCACCATCAGTTTCAACTTCGTAGCATAGCTTCCAGGCTTGATCTTTATGTTTCTTAGGATCATTACCCCAAACTGATACAGTACCTACACCCAAGTGAGTGGTTGCACCTACAGGACCACACTTGTCATCTTCCCAGTTAGCACCAGGACCAGGATGCGGCTTGGTAGTAACATCTATCATTGCTTCTAACTTACGAGTCTCAGTATCAACAACAACCATTTTATCCGAAGCGTTAGCAGCGATCTGGAAGTAACGACCCGTTGGATCGAAGAAACCATCATGCAAGAACTTCGCAGAATTGATTTGCTCAATACGCAGATTATCAAGATCGGTGTAATCCACTTGCCACATTTGACCCAGTTCTTTAACAGCAACAAGGAATGTTGGCTCGTTTGGCGTAGTGTAGATAGCCGCAACACGCGCCTCGTTTACATACTCACCATCAACATTAATACCACGGGTTGAAACCACTTTTAAAGGTTCCATGGTCAAAGCATCAGAGATTACAAAATGCGGAGGCCAGTAACCACCACCAATGATATATTTACCATCACCAGATACTGCAACATCGCGTGCATCATAAGCGATCTGGGTTTTAGCAACTAACATTTTGTCAGGTGTTTGCCATAGATCAATTTTAGTCATTACACCATCACGACCCTGTGTATACCAGAAGCGACCAGTGTCTTTTGCATGATCTGTTTTGTGATGCTCTGTACCCTTAATTACGTGTACAGCATAACCGGTATTAATATGTGTGATGATTTCTTTACTATCACCATCGATAACTGCAACTTTACCCGCATCACGCTCGATAACGATAAAGAAGTTTTCCCAGTTTTTGAAGTGAGGCTTTTTAGGATAATCTTTAGGCTCTACATAAGTTTCAACACGCTCTTTCATCAATGCCAAAGACATTTCTGGTGGAACTGGCGGAGTCATTTGAAGATAAGTAGCCAGAATTTTGATCTCTTCTTTATTGAAGATATCATCAAAATTGTTCATACCACCTTCTGTACCGTAAGCGATCAGTTTTTCAAGACGTGCCTGACCTTTTTTCAGCATTGCTTCAGGCTCAAGGTTTTTACCCGTAGCACCTTTACGCAATACACCGTGGCAACCCGCACAGCGTTGAAAGTACATTGAAGTCGCTTTATCAAAGTCAGCTTTTGATAATGTTGGGCCTTCAGCAGCAACATTCAGGCTGATACCTGAAGCAGCTAATCCGATAGCCAAACCTAAGCCAGTAAGGCCTGTTTTTAATTTTTTCATCGGCACACTCTCCGTTTTCGATTGAAACTAAATTATCTAAAGTTGTTATTAAACATTCTTAGGCGTAAACATATATCTACCCGGCTTTTTAGCCTTGACATATATCAAGATGAGTTAATAAGGCTATCAGCTACCCATTTATAATAAAATAACTACCCCCAAAGAGGTAGCCGCATCCCACCTAACACTGCCAGCGACCACTCAATCCTAATACTCACTAAACAAAAATCAATACTTTCAATAATAATCCAATCGATTCAGGCCATTTAAAGCGGCTATTCGATAAGCCTCAGCCATTGTCGGATAATTAAAAGTGGTATTCACAAAATAACGCACATCATTGCCTTCTCCAGGCTGCTTCATTATTGCCTGACCAATGTGAATAATTTCTGTCGCCTCTGCCCCAAAACAGTGAATACCCAATATTTCATAGGTATCAATATTAAATAGTATTTTTAACATCCCTACATTCTGGCCGCTGATCTGCCCTCTTGCAGTATCTTTAAAAAACGCCCTGCCAACCTCATACGGCACCTTTGCCGTGGTTAACTCGCGCTCTGTTAGACCTATTGAGCTGATTTCAGGCAAGGTATAAATACCCGTAGGCACATCATCAATCCGCTTGATAATATCTGTGCCCAGAATATGAGATGCGGCCGAAGAACCCTGATTATAAGCAGCACTTGCCAAACTGGGCCAGCCAATCACATCTCCTACTGCATAAATATTGTGAATCGCTGTTTGGTAATTCTCATCAACTTCCAGCTGGCCTCGATGATTAGCCTTAAGACCCACTTTATCAAGCGCCAGACTTTCTGTATTACCTGAACGACCATTACACCAAAGTAAAGCATCTGCCGTGATACGCTTGCCCGACTCAAGATGCAGAGTAACATTTCTGCCAGTACTCTCAAGACGAGACATCTCTTCGCGATGCCTGACAACCACACCCTTTTTTACCAGCTGATAAGTCAAGGCATCAGATATTTCATCGTCGAGAAATTCCAGCAAACGATCACGCGAATTCACCAGATCAACCTTGATTCCCATATTTGAAAAAATGGACGCATACTCACAACCGATCACACCAGCACCGTAAACAATAATTTTTCTGGGTGTCCGCTCCATTTCAAGAACGGTGTCACTGTCAAAGATATTAGGATTACTAAAATCGATATAAGCCGGGCGATATGGGCGTGAACCTGTAGCTATAATAATATCTTTAGCCGTAATCGTTTCATCAAGCTCATCAGCATTTCTTACCCGTATCGTATGCGCATCTTCAAACATCGCGTAACCCTGATAGACAGGCACATTATTGCGCGAATAAAACCTTGAACGCATGGAAACCTGTTTAACAATCACATCTGATGCATTAGCCAACAAATCTGAAAATGCTATGGCGCTGGTATTTTTGGTAGACTTTACAATCGGATTATCATTGAAGTGCATATAGGTACTAACAGCATAGCGCAGTGCCTTTGAAGGTATTGTGCCTTTATGGGTACAACCCCCACCTACATTTTCTGCGCTATCAACAACAGCGACACGCAAGTTATTTTTTGCCGCATTCATGGCCGCAGACTCACCTGACGGGCCCGCACCTATAACAACAATGTCAAAATCATAATCAGACATACAACTTTTTAACTTTCCCAAATATCAAATGATTACTTTTAAATCCAGAGGTTCTCTAGTGGCTGGTACCCTGCGCATAATGTGTCTTGTTATATACATTATATTTACCACTGGGTTTTTTCATTGGCAGACGTTTTATCTCTTTTAAAGTATGACTATCGTAGATGATCAATGCACCATCTTCATCCCATATCGATAACAGGGCATATTTTCCGTCTTTGGTAAACTCTACATGCGCGGCTGTTTTATCTTTTACCGGGCGCAGTGTTTCCTTGATCTCAAGGGTCGACTTATCGATGATATGCATAGCTTCTTTATGTGGCCCAAAAAACACATCCACCCATGCGTAAGGGCTATTTTCATGGCTACGCATAAAGAATCCCGGGCCTAATGTTTCAATTTTTTTGATAACATTCCATGTCTCCATATCAATAATGGAAATTTTGCCTTCTTTCAGATGAGGCGTTGCCAACACAGGCTTACCGTTATACTCCCAGTTAATACCTGAGCCTAAATGTGGCATACCATCAAGATCAATATCGGTTATTTTTTTACCTGCTTCCATATCGATAACCTGGCCATTACCACTTTCTCTTGAGGCGCCAATCAAATATTTATAGTCAGGGTCAAAAAAGAAATCATCAAGATAATCATCTGTCTTGATACGACGAACTTCAAACTCACCATCGTAGGGTATCTCCCATACCTCTTTTAAATCTTTCAATGCTGCAATAAAGCTGTTTCTTGGAGGTGCTGTATAAACAGCACTAACTCGACTGGTTTTTACTTCTGAAGCTTTTTCACCTTTTTCCACACTAGCTGATACATCAAAGATTTTTATTGGACTCAGATCTTTGGCATCAAGCAACACCAGATTATGCGGCAGATAATTACCGGCAATAGCATATTTACCATCGCTGGAAATTGCCAGATTGCGGGTATTTATTGCTGCTCTAATCTCAGAAACTACTTTTAAATTATAAATATCGTATTTGGTGATCCATCCATCACGCGAGGCAAAATAGACATATCGACCATCAGGTGAATATTTTGGCCCTCCATGCAAAGCATAACGTGTAGCAAAACGATGAATAGGATCAAAAGTATCACCATTTAATAAAGTGGCATGGTGATCGCCCAACTCAACCACTATAAACAGGTTCTGCAAGTCTGCTTCAAACAGCGGCTTATCAGGGAGCGACCCGTCAATGTGAGTCACTACATGGCTGTTAACGATATCTTTCATCGTCCAGTGCGGCTTCTCTGTTGGAGGCTGAAAGATATAATCGGTTAAAGCTGCTATTTCGGCCTCTGAAAGCAATTTTCCAAAGGCTGGCATCTGCGTCGCAATACGACCATTTGTTATCGTCTCGATAGCTTTATCAGGACGCAGTCTCGACAGGTTTTCTGGCAACAGTGCTGGCCCCATACCACCAAGTCTTGCGGGACCATGACAAGCCATACAATGTTTTTTATACAGAATAGCCGCATCGGATTGAGCGTTAGCAGTTTTTGTTTCTACTGCAGTTGCATTAAAAGAGAGCAAGCCTGCAATACAAGCCAAAGAAAATAACAGGTTGGATTTTACTTTCACAGAGTAACCTTACTAGAGCGAACTTATTGGTCGAGTGTTTGAAGATCAGCATGTAGTGTACCATAACCCGCCGCATATTCTGAGAACAGCGTAACAACCTTACCGATCACAATCAGCGTGGGCGGCTTGAATGAGTGCTCTTCTACCATTACAGGTAACTTTTCAAGCGTCGTAATATGGCTACGTTGATCAGCTGTTGTGCCACGCTCTATCAGGGCAACCGGTGTATCTTTATTCATACCGTGCGATTGTAATTCTTTGCTGATAATAGATGAGTTATACAAACCCATATAAAACACTAACGTTTGACCATCGCGTGCCAGAGCATCCCAAGCCAACTTGAGCTCGCCATCTTTTAAATGACCTGTTACAAATGTACAACTTTGAGCGCAGCTGCGATCCGTTAATGGTATACCGGCATAGGTTGTACACGCAGCAGCAGAAGTAATACCAGGCACTACCCTGCTATTCACGCCAGCTTCTAACATATCTTGCACTTCTTCACCACCACGCCCAAAAACAAATGGGTCGCCGCCTTTTAATCGCAATACACGCTTACCACTTTTAGCCAGCTCGATTAACAGGGCATTGATCTCGGGTTGCTGCAAGGCGTGACAACCCACTTTTTTACCGACATATTTACGCTCAACTGAAGCAGGTATCATTGCCATAACTGCTTCACTAACCAGACGGTCGTAAACAACGATATCGGCTTCATAAAACAGTCGAATAGCACGCAGGGTTAACAATTCAGGATCACCGGGACCAGCACCAACGAGCGCTACTTCACCAGGCTGCAAAGGAGAGCTACCAGCCTGCGCCGGAAACAGATCTAATAAATTTGAATACTGCCCCATATCTTTCACCTGTTCTTATCTCAACGACTATCTCTACGACTTTTCTACCACAGGAATGACATTGGCCATTGGCACACGCTCTTGCTGATAATCATCAGGTAAACCAATCTCATCATCATCAAGATAGCAGGCCGGATCTTCTGCCCAGGCATCACCAGTTAACTTCCACGCACGTACGCGGGTATTCCCGCCACATATATCAAGATACTGACAAGCACCACAACGCCCCTTAACCGGGCGCGGCTTCATGCGAAAGCCATCCATTAGTTCATCTTGCGGGTCTGACCATATTTCAGAAAAAGGGCGCTCTTTAACATTACCCAAGGTGTAATCCCACCAAAAGGTATCCGGATGTACATTGCCCAGATTATCAATATTCGAAATATTCTGCCCACTGGAATTACCACCCCAGTTCACCAGACGTTGCCTTAAAGCATCTACCTGTTCAGGGACATTCTTCTCAGCCCATTGTAATAAGTAAGGTCCATCTGCATCGTTATTACCCGTTACATATTCACGAACAATACCCTGCTGTAATTCTTCCCAACAGCGATTAAAAATCAGATCAAGCGCATCTCTGGTTGTTTTATGAAATACATCTTTTTTACGATGACGGTGCCCACGACCGGAATAATTCAGATGCGACAGATAAAACTTGTCGACTTCTTTTTCAGCCATCAGATCAAGCAGCTCTGGCAGCTCATGTGAGTTATCTTGCGTGAGCGTAAAACGCACACCGGCCTTCATACCATGCTCACGACATAATGCGATACCGTGCATAGACTCTTCAAAAGCCCCTGCTTTTTGCCTGAATTTATCATGTGTTTCACTGATGCCGTCAATACTGACACCCACATAGTCATAACCCACATCTGCAATCTGCTGAATATTATTTTCGTCAATCAGGGTACCGTTACTTGATAAACCCACATAAAAACCCATGGATTTTGCACGCTTTGAGATTTCAAAGATATCAGGGCGCAATAAAGGCTCTCCACCCGATAAAATCAACACAGGCACCCTGAATGACTTGAGATCATCCATGACGGTATATACTTGCTCGGTGTTTAACTCACCCGGGAAATCAACATCGGCCGAAATGGTGTAGCAATGCTTGCATGTTAAATTGCACCGGCGTATCAGGTTCCAGATCACAACAGGCCCTGGCGGCTGGCGCGCAGGGCCAACAGGAGCAGGATTAAGCAATGTCTGCATATATTGTGTGATTCGAAACATTCAGGTTTCTCCGGTGGTTTTTCACCCAGTATTCTTTGTAATAAAGGGATACTACTGATATTTGTCACATTGTGAATTGATATGGCTCAGTTTATCATGCAAAAAAACAGCCTCCCCTATACCCATAAGCGTAGGCCTATGTCTTATAAGCTGCAATGACAATACATGACTTTTCAGTAATGCCATATACCACTTCAGTGGTATAAAACTCCAGAAAACGAAGGGATTAACAAGCTAACAAAATCTAACTTTTTTATTAAGCTGACACGAGATACAATTATAAAAAATCATGTCATCCCAAGCGCAGCCAAGAGATGACATAGCCATGATCAATGAAAAAGAGATTACTTACTGGATTTAATACGTAAACCGGTCTTTTTTAGAATCTTGCTGGAATAAAGCACATCACTGGCATGATTATCTTCACCAAGAATATCTGCAATGGCAGCAATATGATCTTTGACACTTTCCCGATCTGGCCCATGCACCATAGCAAACATATTGTATGACCACTCGGGTAGATGGCGAGGACGGTGATAACAATGGCTCACAAAGTCAAGATCTCCGATAATCTTGCCATAATGACTCACCATCTCATCAGGCACATCCCATACAGTCATACCGTTAGCATGAAACCCCAGACGATAATGATTCGGCACTGCAGCAATACGACGAATCACTCCGGCATCAAGCATAAGCTGCATCCGCCGCATTACCTCTTCAGCCCCTATAGGCAACTGTTCCGCCAAATCATGATAAGGCCTTGGCGTTAATGGCAAGCCTTCCTGTGTAAGCTCAATAATTTGACGATCTATATCATCAAGCTCCATTGTTTGTTGTGATGTTGTAACTTGTGTCATGTTCATCTCAAACCTGAATTCTGGCAACCAGGTTGCTTAAAGTGCAAATCGTAAACCAACAAAGAACTCTTCAATTTTTGGCATGTTATAGACTTTATAACCGGTCAATTCCTGAAGCTGCTGCACCACTTCTTCTACCTGATAATGCTTTTCGGTGGCAATAACAAACCACATATTAAACTCATGCCCACGCTGATAATTATGGGCAATTTCAGGCAAGCTGTTTATCTGCTCGGCAACAAACTCAAACTCTTCTTCCGGAATCTTCATCGCCGCAAGCGCCAGACCACCACCCATTTTCTCGGCATGGTACATAGGCCCAAAACGGCTCAGTGCCTTTTCATCAAGCAGCCGCTGCAAACGTTCAATCAAGTTTTCTTCGGTAATACCAAATGCTTCTGCAGCCTGCTGGTAAGGATTTTCACAAATAGGAAAACCATCTTGCAACTCATTAAGTATACGGCGATCGATATCATCCAGGACAAGTTCTGGCAACTGTTCGCGCATAACGTCCTCCCATCTGTTTAAACTGCTTTTGACTAAACAACACATCACGAGGAATCTTATGCAAGCTATGCCGCTCTACCATCTGTTCAATTTCATTTAACACTGTCACTCTATCTTGCCCATGAATCATACAAAACAGATTATAAGGCCAGTCAGGTAACCGCCGAGGACGCCGATAACAGAGTGTGACATGCGGGTTTTGACGAAATATCTCACCCAAGGAATCCACATCACCATCTGGCACATTCCATACCACCATGGCATTGGCGCTATAACCCACCTTATGATGGCGCACAATCAACCCCATACGTTTGATAAACCCCTGATCAAGCCATAACTGTATTTGGTTGATAACTTCTTGCTCTTGCAAACCCAGTGCTGTCGCAATAGTTTGATAAGGTGTTTGCGTTAGCGGCAAGCCATCCTGAATAGCCGCTTTAAGCGACTCTTTTTGCTCAGCAGATAATATGCTCATGCCTGCTCCTGCCAATCGAGCTTAAAGCCAAGATCAATATGGTAGGCCTGCTCCATGGGCAGGTTTAGTACAGTTAAACCTGTCAACTGCTCAATCTCTTGCAATACTTTACCAACCTGACTCTTGCAACAAGCAGCAACTACAAACCATAAATTGAATTTATGCTCACGGGAATAGTTATGATTAACTTCTTCAAATTTGTTAACAATCGCAGCAACCTCTTCAAGCCTGTCAACTGGCACAGCAAGAGCCGCTAACGTACTACCGCCCGCTTTATGATGATCAAACACCGGACCAATACGACTTAAAACATGATCGTCTGATAGTTGTTGCAAGCTATCAATAACCTCCTGCTCTGTCACCTCCAGCTGCCGCGCCATCTCTTCATAAGGCCGACTACACAACGGAAGATTACGCTGAAAGTTATCGATGAGTTTTCTTGCCAGTTGATCCATAGTTTCTTATCTCTTAAAGGTCAGCTATCTTACAAGCCAATCTGATGCGCCCGGGAGGTAAAAAATATTCCACTGGGTTTTAATGCGGGCAGCGCGGTTATACGCTCAAGTGTATGCGTATCATAAACATCAATACGGTCTTTATCACGAACCGACAACCACACATGCTCACCCCGCGGAGTAAATTCCATATGCAACACGCCTTTACCCGGCTGCAACTTTTTAACAACCTGTTGTGACTCAACATCAATCACCTGAATAACATCGTTATTCGGGAAAGCAAAGTTCACCCATATTTGTCGATTATCCGGCCTTGCCATAACAAATACTGGCTGCCCATGCACCGGAATAGCACCTACCTGCTTCCAGCTCTGCATATTCATCACCAAGACTTCGTTACGACCCACGGCAGGGAAAAATGCCAGATCACCCGCCACAGCCCAACCTTCAAGATGCGGCATTTTATAAACCGGCATTTTTTCAGTGCCTTTGCCATAATCACCTAAAATATGCTGCACGCCTTTCTCAGGGTGCCACAAATCCATCAAGGCCATACCGTCTTCACCAAAAAGACCGGCTATATAATAACGACCATCAGATGTTGTCAGCGCATCATAAGGCAACTTACCAATATCTTTAAATTTGGTAATTTCAGGTGTAAGACCTTTTGAAAAATCTGCAACCCATATTTCGCCAGCATCATATAAACTGAAAACAAATTTCTGACCTGGTACATCAACCAGTCCTACCGTTTTTGATTGTAATTTTCCATTACTGCCGTACATAGCCGGAATATCAGCAACCAACTCCAATGTATCTGTTGCAAACACCTTTACGCCACCAGGTTTATAGTTGGATACTGCCACAAGAGAACCATCCTGGCTGATCGCACCACCAATGCTGTTTCCTGATTGCATAGTACGCGCGACTATTTTCTGCTTGAGAATATCTACCTTGGTTAAACCACCATCACGACCAAACACAAAGGCATAACGCTCATCCCGGGAAAAAACAATCGAAGCATGCGACAGATCACCTAGCCCCTCAATACGGGCCAGCCGCTCATTGCGTGAAGTATTAACAACTAACACTGATCCATCAGCGCGTTCAATTATTACACCCAGATCACCGGTAGGCACAGGCTCAGGCGTAAAAAGAGGTGAAATAACCGAACAAGCACTCAACAACATACTGCTTGCACATACAAAACAGACTAACCATTTTTTATTCATTTTATTCGATACCTTTTAACAGTTGATCAAGCAACCAGTTAATTTCCTGCTCAGTCAATATAGGCCCCCATGGTGGCATCGGCGTACCGGGTCGACCCTTGATAATGGTGTTTAACAGATAATCCCGGGGGAATTTATTCAGGCGCTCGGCAGTAAGATCTGGCCCCAAACCACCTTTTAATGTCATACCATGGCATGAACCACAATCATGTTTCAACATATGTATCAATTCATCCTGTCGCTTCTCAGTCACTTCTTGTGCAAAAAGCTGAGCTGAAAAGAAGACAGCTGATAGAAACAATAATCTGGCCATTATTTTAAAAAACATATAATTAGATACTACTTATCACTATTAACAATCAACAATATTCGATCATTATAGATAAGCCTAAAGGCTTATGACATACCCTATATCAAGAATGCCAGTATTTTATACCCTTACTGAATACAAGTTTTATATTGCGCATTGCAGAACAGCAGAAACGTTCTATTAAGCATTCGTAAGGAATACCCTCTTCACCTTGTACAAACCCCACCCCTTCTGTAAACTCCGCGCCTTTTTCGCCCCTAATTGGTATATCACAGAGTGAATAACGTGCACACAGCAAAAGAACAGGCCGTCACTCCCGGCCTGAATCAACAACCCCCACAGCAACGCTGCACGAGCAAAACCCACCAATAACTAAACCGTCACATGAAACAGATGTATTTCATGCTAATGGTGATTCCAGTTTTCACAATGAAAGGCAATATATGATTAATCTAGTTGGCAGCAGTTCTGCCAGTATAAAAAATGATGTTTTATCCGGCTTAACCGTAGCTCTGGCTTTGGTTCCTGAAGCTGTAGCATTTGCATTTGTTGCAGGCGTAGACCCATTAGTCGGCCTATATGCTGCTTTTATGGTAGGCCTGATCACTTCAGTAATTGGTGGCAGACCCGGTATGATTTCCGGCGCCACTGGAGCCCTTGCTGTCGTCATGGTGAGCCTGGTAGCAGACCACGGCGTTGAATACCTTTTCATAACCGTTATCTTAATGGGGATATTACAAATATTGGCAGGCCTGCTACGCCTTGGAAAATTTATTCGCATGGTGCCACATCCGGTCATGCTTGGCTTCGTTAACGGACTGGCCATTGTGATATTTTTGGCACAACTCAGCCAGATTGGTGTACCGGGTGAGCCTGGCTGGCTGGCCGGAACATCTGTTGAAGGCAGCGTTATTGACCATAAATGGATTGAAGGCTCTGTACTCTATCTAATGCTTGGGTTGATCGCCCTGACCATGGCCATTATTCATTTTTTACCCAGGTTAACCACAGCAGTACCTTCTTCTTTAGTCGCTATTGTTGTTGTCACCCTGCTTGCCATTGGATTCGGGCTTGAAACTCGCACCGTCGGCGACGTTGCATCAATCGCAGGTGGATTTCCATCCTTTCATATACCTGCCGTGCCTTTTAATCTTGAAACCCTGAAAATTATTTTTCCCTATTCCATAATATTGGCATCTATTGGCCTGATTGAGTCCCTACTGACATTACGTCTGATTGACGAGGTTACAGAAACTCGTGGACGCGGCAATAAAGAGTGCGTCGGGCAAGGTGTTGCCAATGTTGCTACCGGTTTCTTTGGTGGCATGGGTGGCTGCGCCATGATCGGGCAATCGATGATCAACGTTAACTCTGGCGGCCGTGGTCGCTTATCAGGTATAACCGCAGCATTAGCGTTATTAAGTTTTATTCTGTTTGCATCAGATCTTATCGAAATGATTCCTATTGCAGCATTGGTGGGCGTCATGTTCATCGTAGTTATCGGAACCTTTGAGTGGTCAAGCTTCCGTATTATGGGCAAGGTACAAAAAATGGAAGCCTTCATTCTTGTATTGGTGTCCGCGGTTACTGTTGCTACCGAT
>CBDUPD010000020.1:0-12750 GCA_965368985.1 uncultured Spongiibacteraceae bacterium
TAGCAACGCCACCAATGGCCAGGAAGCCGTGGAGCTTTGCAAGAACAAAACATTCGATATTATATTTATGGATATTCAAATGCCTGTTATGAATGGACTGGTAGCTACAACCCTTATAAGACAGGAACCCGGCCCTAATCAACAAACACCTATCATCGCAATCACTGCCCATGCCATGGCAGATGAAAAGGATGCATTATTCAAGGCTGGCATTAATGCCTACATCACCAAGCCTATCAATGAAGCTCAGTTGACCAACACGATAGAGAAATGGTGCTTTCTTGTTGATAATGTCTATCAGCTGACTCCTATTGTTGATATTCAGCAATGTCTGAAGCTATCTAACAATAAAAGCTTATTGGCCATAGATATGTTTAATATGCTAATGGATAACTTATCAAAAGATATCAGTGAAATTCAAAAGGCTCAGGAAGATGACGACCAGGAGTTATTGTTATCGCTCGTACACAAACTTCATGGCGCATGCTGCTATACAGGTGTGCCCATTCTGAAAGTAGCCATTAAAGACTTTGAACAATTAATTAAATCAGGCTCGAAAGATCAATTTGATGAAGCTATTATAAAACTGAAAAAAGCGAGCACCGAACTTCTGGAGTGGCATCAACATAATGATTTTAGTCAACTTGCCGATTGTCTATAAACCATTCCTGGTATAGCTTTCTGGTTTTTAATACCCGGCCTTCCAAATGATAATCCAGCAATAGTCGATTTACTTTTTTGGCAGTAACCAGTGTCGAAACCTGAGAAAAATCTTTTTCCGCCAACAGCAATAAATCTTTACCGGAAACTTTCAGGTAATCACTTTCAACGGCCAACCTGATGCCTGTTCCCGGAACAATGACATAGAACTTGTCTTTATGCACAGGCTCATCACTAACAACATCCCAGGCAAAATCAAAGGCAAAGCCCATCTCTTCCAACAATGTCAGCTCAAACAGCCTCAATAATAATTCTACAGGAATTTCCAGATTGATTTTCTTCAGTAAATCCCCGTAATGATGAAACAGGTTTTCTGATATTTGTTCTTCAGGCAAGACATATAACAAGAGCTCATTCACATAAGCCAGACATAAAAACTTTTGGGGTGAGACAACAGATGTATGTTCAACAAGTTCAATCTGAAAAATATTTTTCAGTGATGACTTACTCTGCCACTGACATTCAATTAAATTACCAACCTGAAGTGCTGATCGCAAAGAGGCGGATTGCCTGCTTTTACTGTGTACACCTTTAACCACACCGGAAAGAATACCCGACTGTGAAGAGAACACTTTTATAATTGCGCTGGTTTCCCTATAAGGTTTTGTATAAATAACATAAGCCTTATCCTGATATCGCATCTGTTAAAAAGTCCTAATCGAATCCCAGACTCTTCAAGGCTCGATCATCATCTGACCAACCACTTTTTACTTTTACCCAGATTTTAAGCATAACTTTTTTCCCAAAAAGGCTTTCCATATCTTTACGAGCTTCAGACCCGATTAATTTGAGTCGTTGCCCCTGCTTGCCTATAACAATCGCTTTTTGAGTATCACGCTCCACGAGAATAAGCGCGCCAATATGAATAATTTTTTCTTCCTCCCTGAACTCTTCAATTTCTACCGCTACAGCATAAGGTACTTCATCACCCAACTGACGCATAACTTTCTCTCTTACCAACTCACCTGCCAAAAAACGTTCGCTTTTATCGGTTAGCTGCTCGCCATCATAAAAATGAATATCTTCCGGTAAGTTGCTTTTAATAAGCTCTTCCAGCTGATCAACTGAAGCACCAGTTAAGGCGGATAAAGGTACGATATGATCAAAGGTCATCTTTTGGCTGACTTCTTCCATATGCGGCAATAACTGCTGCTTATCCTCTACCTGATCAACTTTATTAATAGCAAGAATAACCGGGCATTTAACAGATTTCAGTTTTTCCAGAACCAGCTGATCTTCATCAGTCCATTTAAACTTATCGACCACAAAAACAATCACATCAACATCGTTAATGACTGACTCAGCCGAACGATTCATCATACGGTTAATGGCTTTTTTTTGTGACTGGTGTATTCCCGGAGTATCAACATAAATCGCCTGACAATCTATATCAGTTTTTATACCTAATAAGGTATGTCGGGTCGTTTGAGGCTTACGGGAGGTTATATTTAACTTTTGACCAAGAATATGATTAATTAATGTCGACTTTCCAACATTGGGCCTGCCAATCACGGCTACATAGCCGCATTTAGTTATCATTACAATTTCTCTTCGCTAATTAAGGTTATCATTGCTTTCGCTGCCTGCTGTTCAGCCATTTTTTTTGATTCGCCAGAAGCTTCCACAACGCTTTCTAACAAGGGAACCTCACACTGCACATAAAATACTTGCTGGTGTTGCTTACCGGAAGTTCTCAACAATGAATAGACCGGCAAACCTATTTTTCTGGCTTGTAAAAGCTCTTGCAAGTGCGTTTTGGCATCTTTCTGTTTTGTGGCATTCAAAATATTATCAATGCGAGGGGCAAAAAGCTCCAATGCAACTTTTTGACACTGTTCGAAATTACTATCGAGGTAAATGGCGCCAAAAAGTGCCTCAAAGGCTCCTGCCAGAATAGATTCTCGTTCTGCCCCACCATTTTTCTTCTCACCCTCCCCCAGACGAATCACGCTATTCAGCCCAATCTCCCGGGCAATATCAGCTAAAGTAGACCCCCTGACCAGTTCAGCACGAAAACGGCTAAGCTCGCCTTCCTGCTTCTTCGGAAACTGATGAAAAAGTGCATCGCCTATAATGAGGTCTATTAGTGCATCACCAAGAAACTCCAGTCTCTCGTTATTATCACGAGAAAAACTGCGATGCGTGAAGGCTTGTTTGAAGAGTGCAGTATCAGTTGGCTGATACTGCAAAAGATTGTAAATTAAATCAGACAAAATCGGGGTTATTCAATGTCTACTTCAACAGCATGGGCAAATGTAAGTACAACATCAATATTACCAATCATATGTTCAGTCACTTTATATTCGAAGCCAAGAAATAAAACGCCATCTTCTCTTTCAACATAAGCATCTTTTCTGGGATCAAACTCCCTGAAAGAGTTAATAATCAGACGCTTCTCCAACGTATTATTAATATTATGATTAGTCTGTTTGGTAAGGCCTGGAATAGCACCTGTTTCAGTAAAAACAGTACGCAAGGTCCAGTAATCCATATAGTGTGGTGCCAATTTGAAAAATAGTAATAATACAAAGGCAAATACACAAACCATAAAAAGGACACCGACTGGCGATAACCCCTTTTGTTTCTGTTTTGATCTAAACATATCGATCTCTCTTATTATTATTCATTTATTGCTATTTGATTTTACCCACTCGAGAAAAGCTTGGCAGGCTTCCCCAGTCTTTCCAGTGCATCCAGATAGCAAATGCCTTACCGACAATCTTCTCTTCTGGCACTTGCCCCCAGAAACGAGAATCACTGCTATTATCCCTATTATCGCCCATCATAAAATAATGGCCAGATTTTACCGTTATTTTGTGAGGTGAACCCATTTTCTTAGGTTGATGATAGACCAGATGGGGCTTCCCATCCAAATTTTCCATAAATAAATCACGTTGTGCGGGGTCGAGAGAGATTGTATCGACAGGGTCAAGATCCTGGCGTACGCCATTAACTGTTAAAACCTTGTTGTTATATTCAATAAGATCGCCAGGGACACCGATCACACGCTTGATAAAATAGCGATCATCGTGAGGCGGGAAAAACACCATCACATCCCCACGCTGAGGCTTGTTATTTTCAATAACTTGCGTTCTTAATACCGGCAAGCGAATACCGTAGGTAAATTTATTGACCAGAATAAAGTCACCAATATCCAGGGTTGGCTCCATCGAGGACGAGGGTATCTGAAAAGGCTCAAGAATAAATGATCTGACAACCAGAACGATCAGGATAATAGGCAAAAATGATTTGGTTTCCCTAACCACCCAATGCTCTGCCTTTGCATCAATAACTGCTTGCTCATACACCCTGACAGCAGCTGTGCCAACTTTATCCCAATCAGGATGCTCCTCTCGAAGTGCTTCTATTCGACGATTACGTTTCGGCCTGAGTACAATAAAGTCATATAACCAAATGGTAATACCCAGTGCGGACAGAACAACTAATATCAGTGGTAAATTAATATCCATTTAACAATCCAGTTTAACTATCTAGTTTTAAAACAGCTAAAAACGCTTTCTGGGGTATTTCTACATTACCCACCTGCTTCATACGCTTTTTACCTGCCTTTTGTTTTTGTAGCAGTTTCTTTTTACGAGAAATATCACCACCATAACACTTGGCGGTTACATTCTTGCGCAGAGCTTTTACTGTACTTCTGGCAATTATGTGACCACCAATAGCAGCCTGAATCGCAACGTCAAACATCTGGCGTGGAATTAATTCCTGCATTTTTTCTGTTAGCAAGCGTCCACGATTTTGCGAATTATCCCTGTGAACGATTAATGCCAATGCATCAACTTTTTCACCATTTATCAATACATCAAGTTTTACCAGATTTGCCGGCTCAAATCGATCAAAACTGTATTCCAGCGATGCATAACCTCGACTAACCGATTTCAAACGATCAAAGAAATCCAATACCACTTCAGCCATGGGAATGTCGTAGGATAATGAGACTTGCTGTCCTAAAAACTGCATATCTTTTTGTATACCGCGCTTACTGGTGCACAAGGTAATACAATTTCCCAAATGCTCATGCGGAACAAGAATATGTACCTTGGCAATGGGCTCTCGCATCTCATCAATCACTGAAGGATCCGGAAGTTTGGATGGGCTATCAACAGAAATGATTGAACCATCCTTCAAAACAATTTCATAAATAACCGTTGGTGCCGTTGTTATCAGATCGAGATCATACTCACGCTCAAGACGCTCCTGTACGATTTCCATATGTAACAAACCCAGAAAACCACAACGAAACCCGAACCCTAGAGCATCAGAACTTTCAGGTTCATAAAATAACGAAGCGTCATTCAGCGACAAACGTGACAGAGCCTCACGAAAGTCCTCATAGTCATCAGATGAAACTGTAAACATCCCCGCATAAACCTTGGGTTGTACCTTTTTAAAACCGGGTACTACTGGAATCTTGTCTGCATCTTTTGCATGTGCCAGGGTATCTCCAACAGGTGCACCATGAATATCCTTGATACCTGCAATAATATAGCCTACCTCACCAGCCTGAAGATAATCAGTCTCTTTACGTTTAGGCGTAAAAATACCAACGCTATCTACCTGATGAACCTTGCCTAATGTCTTGGCAACAATTTTATCTTTTTTGCGTAAACAGCCATTAACAATACGTACCAGTGAAACAACACCCAGATAATTATCAAACCATGAATCTATTATCAAAGCCTGAAGTGGAGCTTCACGATCACCCGTTGGTGGCGGAATGGTTTGTACCAGGCGATTAAGTACATCATCAATACCCAAGCCTGATTTAGCACTGCATTGCACAGCATCTGTTGCATCAATACCAATGATATCTTCAATTTCCTGAGCCACGCGCTCAGGCTCGGCCTGAGGCAAATCCATTTTATTTAATACTGGCATCACTTCGAGATCTTGTTCAATGGCTGTATAGCAATTGGCCACCGACTGGGCTTCTACACCCTGAGCCGCGTCAACCACTAACAAAGCCCCTTCGCAGGCTGCCAAAGAACGAGAAACCTCATAAGAGAAATCAACATGCCCTGGCGTATCGATAAAATTCAGCTGGTAGATTTCGCCATCTGCTGCCTTGTAATCAAGCGTAACACTTTGAGACTTGATAGTAATTCCACGCTCTCTTTCAATATCCATTGAATCAAGAACCTGTGCTTCCATTTCTCGATCTGCCAGCCCGCCACAAGTCTGAATAAAGCGGTCTGCAAGCGTGGATTTGCCGTGATCTATATGGGCAATAATAGAAAAATTTCGAATATGTGATAATTCTGACACAAAGAACTCTAGGTAATGTTCAACAAGGCGCGAATTCTACCCTAAAGCAGGCGATTGAGATAGTTCAGAAAGCTGCTTATGGCTGAATAGTAACCACTTCTGCAGGCTTACTGGCAGATTGCAGAATACTGTGTAATACCGGCTGGTATTTGGGGTTTGCCTGATGACGAACAGAGTGCCAGCGCAAGATGATGCCTGCCGTCAAAAAACCAAGACCTGCTCCAACTATACTGGGCAAATCACTGGTCTCTTGTGACCAGTTTTGAGCAACAACAGCGCCGGCAATCATCAACACTAATGGCAATAAATATACCCAAAAAGAGCCTTGTAGCATCACATGCTCAGGTATGGCAATTTCTACCTGGTCATCAACAGAAACCTTGCCCTTAAAACTATCCGCGGCAACTTTAACAAGGTGACGTTTACCTGAAAACACACTATTCAACAAACCCTGACCACAACCCGAGCGGGCATTACAGGCGTTACAGGCACTGGTTTGTCTTGTTTCAACCCAGACCCAGTCACCCTCTACTGAAACGACACTACCAGACTCACAAATCATTGAATCGGCCTTACAGACATGGCAATTTGTTTGGCAGTAATCAAGGGGATTTCACCAACAACGGTAACAAGAAATATCTTGCTTCCTGATGAAACATAGTGGGAAATTGCTGATGTGCTGCCCATTCTTTTTGACGTTCCTGCTTTGGCGGGTTGATCAGTGTGCTCTACAAAAACAGAAAATGCACTAAGTCCGTCAGAATACATATACGCTGACTCATTATGGGCTGACTTATACCAACTTTTCATTTTGGTTTTTTCTTGTTGAAAACCGTTAGGCGTCCAGGTTAATTCCCATGATAATGGTTCTGCACCACCCACCTTCTCGCTCTCGGCATCCATATGTTCAACTGACTTGAAATTTGCTATCCCGGGCTTTAAATCATCTTCTGTAATATTGTCATAATCAATCATCACATAATGGAATCGCTCCAGTGGAGCCCCCTTGGTATTCAATACAAGCATCTTCAACATCAAGCCTGTTTGACTATCAACAAAAAACACAAAGGGATAGCGGTGCTGATCTTTGGGCTTTAGCTCTACTCTTATAACGCTTCTATCAGCAACCCTGCTCTCTCCGGTAATTTCTGCTTCATAATTTTTCCAAACAGAGTTCAATGATTTATTGAGTTTGAGAAATGAATCAAGGTCACCTCTGTGATTGGAATGAATACTCATATCACCGGGATGTATACAGGTAAAACTGTGCCCATTATTAATAATTTCTAACGGGGCACCATCGAGAAAAACCAACCGCTGCCTATCTGCGTCTTTATCGGCCAGATGAACCAGATAATAACTGGTGCTATGCCACCCTCGGTCGTAGGCAAAATACCCCTTATATGAAAGAGTTTTTGCACTTTCAGCCATTTTTTCCACAAGATCCTGGGCTGGCGTCAAGGCATGACTATTTATTGCCATTAGGCAAAGAAAGCAGATAAAAAAAGACTTCCTGTTAATCCATTGGCAAATCATGCTTTCTAGTAATCCTCTTTAACCAGGCGCGCCATTGGCAAAAGACCTCTACCATTATTAAAGCTTGAGTGCTGGGCATGCTGTTGTAAATAATATTTCAACCGTTCTTCATCACGCGCTTTTTGTGCATCAATACTTTCAAGCTCACGCGATAATAATACCGAACTCGAACCACTCACCTGATTTAACCCAAGGTTACTCGCAATTGATAACTGGCTGGCACTAACATTACCATCTGCAACAAAACCTGTGGTGATGTTATCAGTGGATGGCTGCAGATTTTGCACACCAAGCACAGTAACAAATGCGATAGAAGCCGCAGCAGCAAAACCCACTACCGGCTTAAACCATGACTCTTTATCAGATTTTTTCTGGCGAATAGCCGGCTCAGCCGCGATTTCTGCAGCAACACTGCCACTAATATCCATCGAAAAGTGACTTTCGGTCAGGGTATTGTTCGCAGAATCACGAATTAATTGATATCGCTGCCAAAGAGCACGTGACTCTTCATCCAGTTCGGCAAGTAAACGCCGTGTTTCAAATTCATTTGTCTCACCATCAAACAGTGCCGACAATGTTTCTTTTTTCTGGTCGCTCATATTTATCTCCCGGCAACTTGCCATATTTTAGAGCCTTGCTTAGCTACCATGTTTTTCAATAAGTGGTTCAATATCTCTATCAACGGCTTCTCGTGCGCGAAATATACGCGACCTTACCGTACCTACCGGACAATCCATTACTTCGGCAATTTCCTCATAACTTAGACCATCATATTCACGAAGAGTTAACGCAGCTCGTAAATCTTCAGGTAATTGTTTGATGGCATTATTCACAGCTGTCATTAACTGCTCACTCATCATATTTCTTTCAGGGCTGGCATTATCTTTCAGAGAACGCCCACCGTCGTAATAAACCGCATCTTCAATATCGACATCAACTCCTGGTGGTCTGCGATTGCGTGAAACCAGATAGTTTTTTGCAGTATTTATCGCAATTCGATAGAGCCAGGTATAAAACTGGCTGTCACCTCTAAAATTACCCAGAGCTCTATAAGCCTTTATAAATGCTTCTTGTGTCACATCCTGCACTTCGTGTGAGTCAGATATAAATCGACTCACTAATCCGGCAATTCGGTGCTGATATTTGATCACCAGCAGATCAAAAGCTTTTTTATCACCTTGCTGAACCCTTTTTACCAGTTCCTGATCTGAGTCCTGCGCAGCTGTTTCACCAGCCATATATGCTCCAATTTACGATTAAGCTGGTTCAGCATTTTCTCAAGTTATTATTGAGACTTGTTGAATCCAAAGAAGTTCACATTATTAAAAAACAATTAAAGAAGTTATAATAACCGACTCAGACAGTATATTAAAAATCTTCTATGAACCGTCATTACATTTACGATGTTGTTATTATTGGCAGTGGAGCTTCAGGGCTCTGCCTTGCCCTCAGTCTGTCAAAAACCCTAAAAGTCGCCATTATCTGTAAAAATGCCGTTACTGAAGGCAGCACCTATTACGCTCAAGGCGGCATTGCCGCAGTGCTTGATGATAATGATACGATTGAATCACATGTGCGTGACACCATGGCTGCAGGCGATGGCATTTGTAATGAAAAAGCTGTGCAATTCACCGTTGAAAACAGCAAGGCCGCCATTGAGTGGCTAGTTGAACACGGCGTTGTTTTTGACCGCCGCACCGACAACAACAGAGATGATTTTCACTTAACACAAGAAGGCGGTCATAGTCACCGTCGTATTTTACATTCTGCTGATGCGACCGGCAAAGCCGTATCAACGACGCTGGTTGATCAGGCAACAGCTCAACCCAATATCACATTTTTTGAACACCATATTGCCATCGACCTCATTAAACAAGGTGAGCGCTGTACTGGTGCCTATATTCTTGACCGAAAACGCGATGAAGTAGATAGTTTTCAGGCAAAATACACCATTCTGGCCACGGGTGGTGCCAGCAAGGTATATCTCTACAGCAGCAACCCTGAAGGCAACAGTGGTGACGGTATCGCAATGGCCTGGCGTGCAGGTTGCCGAATCGCCAATATGGAGTTTAACCAGTTTCACCCTACTTGCCTCTATCATCCCAAAGCCAAATCCTTTCTTATTACCGAGGCCATTCGTGGTGAAGGGGGCTTACTAAAGCTGCCGAATGGTAAACGCTTTATGCAACGTTTTGATGAACGAGGCGAACTGGCATCGCGAGATATTGTGGCTCGGGCTATCGACCATGAAATGAAACGCCTGGGTGTTGATTGTGTTTATCTGGATATTAGCCACAAACCGGCGACATTTATTAAGAACCACTTTCCTAACGTTAGAAAACAATGCCTTGACCTGGGTATTGATATCACCAAAGAAGCCATTCCGGTTGTTCCTGCAGCACACTATACCTGTGGCGGTGTCGTGGTAGACAACAAAGGCTGCACCGACCTGCCGGGACTTCTGGCATTGGGTGAAACTACGTTTACCGGTTTACATGGTGCCAACCGCATGGCAAGTAATTCACTGCTCGAATGCCTTGTTTATGCACGCTCTGCATCTGAATATATTTTGGCCAATGCAAAAAGTGTTGATATACACGAACCGGTCTCTTCCTGGGATGAGTCACGTGTCACTGTTTCCAATGAAGACATAACCATTTCACATAGCTGGCATGAATTGCGGCAGGTAATGTGGGATTATGTCGGTATAGTAAGAAGTGATAAACGCTTGCAGCGGGCACTGGATCGTATTCAACTCATCAAGAAAGAAGTCAGGGAATATTATACGCATTATCGAGTGAGTAGTGATCTGGTTGAACTACGCAATCTGGTTGTAGTTGCAGAGCTGATTGTACATTCCGCAATTAGCCGCAAAGAGAGTCGAGGCTTGCATTATACACTCGACTACCCCGACAAACTTGAAAAATCTTCCGATACGATTTTAACGCCACCTGATTTTCTTTAAAAAAGCCGTAACTAAGCCGCCAATAAACGGCAGAGGTGGCGATAGTCAGCTTCTGTACAATTTTGAGCGGTAAAATAGAAGCGATACTTTTTCTTGTCTCCCGGCAAACTAAAAACTGGCACCACCAGAAAGCGACTGACGAAGCTGTCTTTATGTAATTCAAGTGTTTGAGTTTCACCTTCAATCTCAGCCAGCCACTCTGCTCCATCGTGACGAATAACCTTAATCAATGTATTGCTTAATTGCCTGTATTCATAGATACAAAGCAAAATACCTGCGACTAACATAAGCACTAAATACTGCAGCTCAAGGTTTAATAAAAACAAACAGAGGGTATAAACCAGAAAAACAAACGATAAAGCAGTAACAGGCCAGAAACCTGAACGATAATTAATTCTCAGATGTTTTTGCATTATTGATTATCTTATCCATGATATAAGCCAGCTCTTTATCCTCCGGGCGATCCTTTTGTAATATCCATCCAAAAAGCTCGGTGTCCTCACACTCAAGTAACTTGCGGTAGATAGCCTGATCCTCTTCTGACAGCGTCGGATACACCTCTCTTGCGAAGGGCATTAATGCCAAATCCAATTCCAGCATACCTCTACGGCTATGCCAGTAAACACGATCTAAAGCAGCTTTATCAGTCATAATTTTCTACGTCTTGAATCTAATGTACTGTATTATACTGCATCTCAAACAATTGACCCAGAAATACAGGAAAGACCTCAATGTCGTCAAAATGGCAAGATTTTATTAAATCACTTTCTATTTCAGATGCCCCCCAAGAACTGGCAGAAAATATCATTTACCCACTCACCAACCAAAGCCTGTTACAAGTATTTGGCCCGGAATCAACCATCTTTTTACAAGGTCAATTTAGCTGTGACGTTCCCCTGTTAACATTGCAGCAGTCGGGCCTTGGCTCCCACAATACAGCCAAAGGCAGAATGCGCTCTTCTTTTAGAATTGCTCTTATTGAAGAAAATAATTTTTTACTTCGGGTACACTCATCTATCAAGAGCCAGGCCAAAGCTGCACTGGCAAAATATATTGTTTTCTCCAAGTCAGAAGTTGATGTCGCCGAAGACTGGGTAGCTATCGGCATGCAAGGTGAAAAAGCTCGCGAAAGCCTGAATAACGTCTTTTCTCAGGTTCCTGATAAAGAATACCAACAGCTTATTGAAAACCAGGTAGTACTGATCTGCACCTCGGAAACTCACCAAAGTTATGAATTGTATTTGCATGAAGACAAAGCAATCGAACTTTGGCCGCAGCTGGCAAATGGTTTAACAACAACCGGAGCAGCGCAACACCAGTTGCTACAAAACCAGCAGGGACTGGCTTTTGTAGAAGCCAATACCTTTGAGGTTTATATTCCACAAATGTTTAACTACCAGGTAACACCTGCTATTAGCTTCACCAAAGGCTGTTATACCGGACAGGAAATTGTCGCCCGCATGCACTATCTTGGAAAACTTAAACGTCATATGTATCACTATACCGCTGTCTTTTCCGGCAATATAAAATCTGGTGACACTGTATTTATCGAAGGTAAGGAACAAAGTATTGGCAATATTGTTAGCGCCGTAAAAACTGCTGATTCACAGTGGGATTTGCTAATGGTATTAACAGATGAAGGTTTTGAAGCTAATGCACTATCCCTTGAAACTGGTGCTCTTGAACAATTAACCAAAGTTGAATTGCCATATAGTATTGCAGCAGCCGCTGAATAATGTGACTACTGCAGGAGCGGGGCTCATCCGCTCCTGCTATAGGTCTATCAATGCCATTAACTTAAGATTAATGTTTTGTTGTCATCCTCGCGTAGGCGCGGATCCTGTTGGTTTTCAGAAGATTCCCGCCTGCGCGGGAATGACTGGTACAGGCTTAAGTTAATGGCATTGATAGGTCTATGCCAGAGATTGACTAGCCATTTGCAACATTCTGGTTGACCTGACTGCTCGATTGCTGGCTCGAAAGGTACTCATCATATGTACCTTGAAAGTTAATCATTTGCCGGTCTTTTATTTCTATCACATGCGTTGCCAATGAAGAAACAAACTCCCTGTCATGGCTCACAAAAATCAAAGTACCATCATAATGTTTTAGCGCTATATTTAATGCTTCTATAGCCTCAATATCCATATGATTAGTCGGTTCATCCATTATCAACACGTTAGTATCCATCATCATCAACTTGCCAAATAACAGTCGATTTTTTTCTCCACCGGAACAGACAC
>CBDUPD010000021.1:0-12527 GCA_965368985.1 uncultured Spongiibacteraceae bacterium
CGCCACTGGCGTGTTAGCAGCAATTTGCCTTGAGCATTTTGCAGCAGATTCATTAACGATCTATGCAGAGGCCTTTAACAGTTTTCTTAAGGAATTCAAACAACAACTGGATCAACCGGAATTACAGGCTATATTGCCCGACACGGTAGAAACAGTTTTTGTTGCAGGACTATTTGGCACCCTGCTTGTAGTCGGTACGTTTACCAGTATTGCGACAGCGCGTTACTGGCAAGCAAAACTCTATAACCCGGGCGGGTTTCAAAAAGAGTTTCACCAACTACGACTGGGCAAAGTGGAAGTAGTCTTAATCATATTGCTTACCGCCCTGTTTTTTGAACTCGGCAAGCAATATTTAACATGGGTCTGGTTTGCTCTCTTTCCCTTGTTAATAGCTGGCATTGCACTTTTCCATGCATTTGCCATGCAGAAAAAATTAGCGACACAGTGGTATGTAATTTTTTATATCGTACTGCTGTTATGGGATCCTCTAAAAATAGTTTTAGCAGGAATAGCGATTGCTGACAGTTTTATAAACTTACGCAGCAAGCTCCCAAAAACGAAAACAGATTAAGACAATAGAGGTGACGTAATGAACGTTATTTTACTAGAAAAAGTTGGCAAATTGGGAGATCTGGGTGACCAGGTTAATGTTAAAGCCGGTTATGGCCGTAACTTCCTGATTCCTTTTGGCAAAGCAGTTCCTGCTACCAAAGAGAACGTGGCAAACTTCGAAGTACGTCGTGCCGAGCTTGAAAAAGCAGCTGCCGACAAACTTGCTGAAGCTGAAGCTCGCGCAACCAAACTACAAGACCTGAAAATCAGCATTGAAGCGAATGCTGGCGATGAAGGTAAGTTGTTTGGCTCAGTAGGCACAGTTGATATTGCTGAAGCAATTACAGCAGCCAGCGGCGTTGAAGTTGAGAAAAGCGAAATTCGTATGCCTGATGGTGTTATTCGCGAAATTGGCGAATACGAAGTTAACGTTAATCTTCATAGCGACGTAACACAAACTGTAATCGTTATTGTTGTTGGCCAATAAACCAACAATAAGCAGTTTTTGATTTTTTAAGGGCCTGCTTCAGGCCCTTAAAGCTCGCTTTTGAACACTTGCCCGCAGTTAATTTCTCAACTGCATTTCTCACTTGATGATCTCATGAGAATACTCTAGTCTGTAGGTCTTAAATAAAGCTGTCAGGCCATGGATACAGACACCCCAAACAACATTCCCGAATTCGAAGAAGAGCTCGATCTACAGCAGCTACTTCCTCCTCATTCAATTGAAGCCGAGCAATCAGTTATAGGCGGCCTGTTAATTGAAAATGGAGATCAGAATGATCGCCGTGCCCGATGGGATAATGTTGCTGACCTGCTGGGTTCTGAAGATTTTTACCGCAATGAACATCGTCAGATTTTCCGCGCGATGGAGCTATTATCCGAAAGCGACACTCCTATCGATGTTGTTACCCTTCAGGATAAACTGCAAAGCCTTGATCTATTAGAAAAGTCAGGTGGCCTATCTTATCTTGCAGAGCTCGCTAAAAACACACCCAGCGCAGCCAATATTCGCGCCTACGCTCAGGTAGTTCACGAAAAAGCGTTATACAGACAACTTCAGCTTCTTGCGAACAATATCGAACACACCACTCGCAACCCTGACGGCCGTAGCGCTCACGAAGCGATTAATGAAACCGAGCGCAAGCTGATAGAGATAACCGAAAATCGCTCCAAAGAAGGCGGCCCTCAGGCAATTAATCCTATCCTGAAAAAAACCGTCGACCAGATCGACTTTCTGGTTGCCAATCAGGGGCAGCTTTCCGGAATCTCAACAGGTTTTACCAGACTGGACGAAATTACCAATGGCTTGCAAAAATCAGACCTGATTATTGTTGCCGCAAGACCCGCCATGGGTAAAACCTCTTTTGCAATGAATCTTGTAGAAGCTGCGATTACCAAACCCGAGAAACCCAAACCGGTTGTGGTTTTCAGTATGGAGATGTCAGCGGAACAACTAATGTTACGTCTGCTTTCTGCTACCGGAAAAATAGATCAGGGTGATATAAGACGCGGCACACTAAAAGATGAAGACTGGCCACGGCTACAGTCAGCCATGGTAAAACTCAAAGACAAACCCCTATATATTGATGATACCCCGGGGTTAACCCCCACAGAAATTCGTTCACGTGTACGTAGAATTGTACGTGAACACGGTGACATCGGCATGGTGATGGTTGATTACCTGCAGCTAATGCAGGTCTCAGGACGATCTGAAGGCCGAACAGCCGAGATCTCTGAGATTTCCCGATCACTCAAAGGGCTGGCCAAAGAATTTGAATGCCCGGTTATTGCCTTGTCACAGCTTAACCGTAGCCTGGAACAACGTCCCAGTAAAAAGCCGGTAATGTCAGACCTTCGAGAATCTGGAGCGATTGAGCAAGACGCCGATATCATTATGTTTATCTATCGTGATGAGGTTTACAATCCTGATGATAGCCCCGATAAAGGCATAGGCGAAATCATTCTCGGCAAACACAGAAGCGGGGAAACCGGCACAGTCAGATTGGCATGGGTTGGCAGACACACTCGCTTCGACAACCTTGCCCACGAATACGATCAAAACTAACGCCACTTAAATCTGCTTAAGAATACGATGTGACTATAGAAATAGAACGCAAATTTCTCGTACGCGACGATAGCTGGAATACCGGCCTGACTGGCACCATTTTCAAACAGGCTTATTTAAACAGCGACCCTGAAAGAACGGTACGAATAAGGGTCACTGACAAACAGGCTTTTATTACCATCAAATCAAAGACCCGCAACATCAGTCGCCATGAGTTTGAGTACAATATCCCCACTGCTGAAGCTGAAGTTTTACTAAAGCTCTGTGAAACTCCAGCGCTTGAGAAAAAACGTTATCTAATAAAACATGAAGGCCATCAATGGGAAATTGACGAATTTTTTGGAAGCAACGAGGGGCTTGTTATTGCTGAAATCGAACTCAAATCCGATGATGAATGCTTTGCAAAGCCTCAATGGCTAGGAAAAGAAGTTTCTGATGATGTTCGTTATTTTAATAGCCAGCTAACACTGAATCCTTTCTGTTTGTGGTAACACGAACACAGTATCACACTCACTTTGCTACTTCTTTATCACAATGGATATGCCACATCTCTGTAAGTGCACTTTCAAAAGCCGGCATAAAACTTTCAACATTTATCAACGTGCTATTCGTCATGCGATTTTTTAACGATTGATGTAGCTCTGCCAATGACTCCATATCTGCCGCCTTTTTAACACAAAGCTCAACAAACTCATCATCACTATATGCAATCCAGTCACCAAGACCAAGTGTATTTAAAATACTACCTGTTGTTCTGGAAACATGAGAATTACCCGAACGAGTGATAACAGGCACACCTAACCACAACAGGTCACAGGTCGTTGTTGTTCCATTGTAGGGAAAACTATCAAGTGCAATATCAAAGTCTGAAATTTCTTTCCAATGCTGTTCACGGTTTGGTGAATAATGCCTGAACTCTATACGCTGTTTGTCAATACCGCGCTCTGCAAATATTTTTAGAATATTGTTCACGATATCATTACTGGATAAACCCTGCGACTTTAAAATCAGGCGGCTATCAGGAACCCGTTCTAAAACCCTGGCCCACTGCCTTAACCATTCAGGCTGTATTTTTGCCTGATTATTCGCCGAACCAAAAGTCACATAACCATTCTTTTTACAGGCACTGTCTTTGCTAACATTTGCCATTGTAGACCAGGGTTGGTAGTTCCACATGGCATGTGGCAAACGGATCATCTGCTCGGTATTTTGATTTTCAAATTCAACAAGATCTGCATAAGAATCACCCAATCGAAAATCCATTGTCGACATACCACTTGTGTTGGGATATCCAAGATAATTTACCTGAACCGGTGCCACCCTGTTACTGAATATATCGGTTCGACCACCTCGAGTGTACCCACCAAGGTCAAACAGAACATCAATATTTTCATTGATCACCTTTTCACACGCCGCTTGTGTATCAAGCCCCTTTATACCATGCCACTTAAGGTTCAGCTGACTAAGCTCAGCCGTCACAGGATCATTGTCGCTCTCATAAGAATCAAAAACATGCAGCTCAAATTTATCCCTGTTTTGATGCTTCAAGATACCCTGAACAAAATGACCAACAGCATGATCTCTTAAATCACCCGAAACATAGCCAACTCGCAATCGCCGGTTTTTATCCAGATCGGTTTTTTTATTTTGCAAATAATTTTTGGAATTTGAGAAAGCATAAGTTGCAACATCTTTTTGCGCCTGCAGTATTTCATCTCTACCTGTCTCACCAAAATAATGTAATACCAAAGCAAGATTAGACAGCGATGGATAATAGTCAGGCTTAACTTGCAAAACTTTTTTATAGGCTTCTGCAGCTTGCCTTCCCAAACCAAAACGATTAAACACCAACCCAAGATTATTATATGCCAGAAAATAATTGGGATGGTTTTTTACCACATTCTCGAAGCAAGATGCTGCTAAACCATAATTTGAAGAGCGATAAAGGATAACGCCTAACTTATTGATCAAGTCAGGTTCGTTTTCGTGCTTTTTTAATATTCTGGATAATTCAACAGGCAGCTGCTCAAGAGACTCACTACCTGCCTTATTGAGAAGCTCAACCAGTGGCAAGACTTTTTTATCTATATCCATACTTCGAGTCACTGGCTATTTGATATCAGGGATAGTCTTTTTAGGATTACCCCTGAACATATGAAAATTTAAAAGTTGTAACGAATACCTGCCGACAGAGTATCGGTTTCACTGATCTCAAAACTGGCAATACCTAACAGTCGTGGCGTAAATTCATAACGACCACCGACAGTTGCAAGAAAATCATTATCTCCCACTGTTCTAAAAGCCAGGTCACCAAAAATCTCAAATTTTTCAACCACTTTTATGCGAGCGGTTGCACCAGCCAACAAACCAAGATCATCATCACCCTTATTGCCTTCTGATGTATCAACATCAGAATCGACACTTTCTATCTCGGCATGAATAATAAAATCACTATCTGTTAATTGTGTTTTCGGTATTTTCTGGTGGTAAGCCACACCAATAGAAAAAATTGTTAGATCTGTGTTCTTGCCATCTGCATAAGTAAGCGATCCAATAAGACTGAGATTAGGATCAAAATCATAAGAACCCTTGAATCTGAAACCATCAAGATCAGATTTTAACGGAGAATCACCAACACCAAAATCATCAATAGCGACATAATTTAATTCAACATAGTTATAATCAAATGTATTAGGCTGTGACTCCATTCCTAATAAACCTTCAGCCTGCACGCCCACACTGGCAATCAGTGTAGATATTGACAAGATCATTACTTGAATCTTTTTCATGAAAACACCTCTATTAACATCATTAGTTAATATCAAAACATAACAAATTGTTATGTCCAGTATATGACAAAATGCAATACACCTACACTGTTTTGATGACCAGCCGTTATCGGCTTTTTGCTTTGGCATTTGCAAAAGCTGCCGCAAATGCTCCCCCTGCTATATTCTCTGTCTTCGATGCAGGTCTGGATTGCATCGATTTAGCTTGTCTGTTGCTATTGGTTTTCTTCTGAACTTCTTGCCCTGGCTCATCATCAAGTCTCATGGAAAGTCCAATACGCTTACGCGGAGCATCAACTTCCATCACTTTAACTTTAACAATATCACCGGCTTTAACAACCTCACGAGGATCTTTAACAAACTCGTGCGATAAAGCAGATATATGTACCAGGCCATCCTGATGAACACCCACATCGATAAAGGCACCAAAGTTCGTCACATTGGTTACCGTTCCTTCAAGTATCATTCCATCAACAAGATCTGAAATCTTTTCAACACCCTCTTTAAAATCAGCCGTCTTGAATTCCGGACGAGGATCTCGTCCCGGTTTCTTCAATTCCTGAATAATATCGGTAACTGTTGGCAAACCAAATTTCTCACTAACATAGTCTTTAGCTTTCAAATCACCCAGAAAGCTGCCATCTCCGATAATGCTATTGAGTTTACGTTGGTGTTTCTTGGCAATAGTTTCAACAACTTCGTAAGATTCAGGATGCACCGCCGAACTATCAAGCACATTATCGCCTTTCATCACCCGTAAAAACCCGGCCGCCTGCTCAAAGGTTTTATCACCAAAACGTGCCACGCTTTTCAAGGCATCACGACTTGCGAACACACCATGCTCATCACGGTAATCGACAATATTTTGCGCAATCCGCTGATTCAAACCTGAAACCCGACTCATTAAGGCAACTGAAGCCATATTCACATCAACTCCAACGCCATTTACACAATCTTCAACCACTGCATCGAGGCTTCTTGCCAGTTGCACCTGACTCACATCGTGCTGATACTGACCCACACCTATCGATTTAGGTTCAAGCTTAACCAGCTCAGCCAACGGATCTTGCAAACGTCTGGCAATCGACACTGCCCCACGTATAGTAACGTCAAGATCAGGAAATTCTTTGGCTGCGTACTCGGAGGCTGAATAGATAGATGCTCCCGCCTCATTGACCATTACCTTACGCAGACCCAGTTTTGGATACTGCTTGATCAAATCACCAACAAACTTGTCTGTTTCACGAGAGGCCGTGCCATTTCCTATGGCAATCAATTCAACATTGTATTTTTCTGCCAATTGCACCAGTACGGCTGTGGCTTCAACAATTTTGTTTTGCGGGGGTGTAGGATAGATCGTGCCGTGATCAACATATTTACCTGTATGATCAACAACGGCCACCTTAACACCTGTACGCAAACCGGGATCAAGACCTATGGTTGCCTTGGGGCCAGCAGGTGCAGCTAGCAATAAGTCTTTCAGGTTATCGGCAAATACCTTGATGGCATCTACCTCGGCGCGTTCACGCAACGATGTCATCAGATCGGTTTCAATATGTGTGTGCAGTTTTACCCGCCATGTCCAGCGAACCACTTCTTTTAACCAGGCATCTGCAGGGCACTGCTGGTCTTTAATAGAAAAATGCTCGGCCACCATTAATTCACAAGGGTGTACCAGAGGCTTCTCTTCTCCGGTATCCAGATCAAGTTTTAGCTGCAACACGCCTTCATTTCTACCCCGCAACATTGCCAGGGCGCGATGTGAAGGTATTTTCTTAACTAATTCTGAAAATTCAAAATAATCACGGAATTTCTCACCTTCCTTCTCTTTACCCTCAACGACCACACTAATAACACTGGCTTCTTGTCGCAAAAAATCACGAAGTTTCGCTATCAATGTTGCATCTTCACTGAAACGCTCCATCAAAATATATTTGGCACCATCAAGTGCAGCCTTGCTATCAGCGACACCCAGATCAGCATTTATATAAGTCTCTGCCAACACATCGGGATCTTGTGATGGGTCGTCAAACAGGCTATCAGCCAAGGGCTCCAGGCCCGCCTCAATGGCAATCTGCCCTTTGGTACGACGTTTCTTTTTGTAAGGCAGATAAAGATCTTCTATCGTATTTTTAGTAACTGCATTATTAATACTGTTTCGTAATTCATCAGTGAGCTTACCCTGCTCATCAATACTCTTTAATATGGCTTCTTTTCTCTCTTCAAGCTCTCTTAAGTAACGCAGGCGCTCATCCAGTGTACGCAACTGCGTATCATCAAGGCTGCCGGTAACCTCTTTACGATAACGGGAGATAAAAGGTACGGTTGCCCCTTCATCTAACAAAGCGACTGTAGCGTTAACCTGCTGCTCTTTCACACCCAGCTCGGTTGCTATCATTGAATAAATTTTGTTCATATTGACCATCTTTATTGAATTATGGCGCGTATTATTATGTATTTCAGACAACTTCGCGATAGAGAAAAAGAAGTATTTTTGCGGGATATGTTCAAAAAAACGACTTTACAATCTTATTAAAATTTATCAATCAAATCAGGCTATTGATTGCTGCTTAAATGCTGATCAACTATCATCTAGCTTGTACTTCCCAATAAAAATAAAGTTATGCGAAATATACTTACCGCTTTAGGTATTCTGGTTTTTGGTCTTTCACTTGCTGTAATCGTCGGTAAATCAAAGCCTGAACCTGATAAAACAACCGAAATTGCACCGCCACCACCCAAAGTGCGCGTTATGACGGCCAATCCGGGCAAACATGCTGTTCATGTCAAAAGCCATGGCGTTATTGAAGCCAAACATAAAATCGACATGCTGGCTGAGGTTTCCGGACGTATTATTGTTGTTTCTCCGAATTTTGCCGCTGGTGGCAAGTTCGATACCAAAGAGCCCTTGCTGCAAATAAGCCCAATCAACTATGAAACCGCTCTTGCCAATGCACAAGCCAGCGTTGCCGAAGCTGAACAAAATTTAGCCAGCGAAAGAGCGCGAGCAGCACAGGCAAAGAAAGAGTGGCGTGATCTTGGGCAGGAAGATGCCAATGCACTTTCCCTGAGAAAACCCCAAGTCGCTACTGCTGAAGCCAAACTGCAAGCAGCAAAAGCCTGGCTAACAGAAGCAGAACATAAACTCGGGCAAACAAAACTGCATATGTATTTCCCGGTCAGCATTATAGAAACACATGTTAACCTCGGGCAGTTACTTATAGAAGGCAACAAGGTTGCCACCCTATATGCAACTGACAAGCTGCAGGTTTCTCTGCCTTTGACGCAAGCACAATTAAAAACTCTGGGAATTAGCTGGCCACTTAAACAGAATGAGCAACTACCTGAAATTCAACTCCACGCAGAATCTGCCGGAGACACTTTTCAATGGCAAGCCAAAGCTCGCCTTGGTAGCGCCAACATAGACAGCAAGAATCAAATGGTAACCATTATTGCAGACATTGAAGGCGAGAATCTTGCATCCGCCTTACCTGGCCTGTATGTAGAAGCCACTATTTCAGGTATTGCTCGTGACAATGTCATCAATGTTCCGGACAACGCCTTTCACGATAAACGATTTATATTAGTTGCTGATAGTGACAACAAGGTAAGCTTTCGCGATGCTGAATTTCTGTCACGCAATGGTGATAACTTGCTACTAAAGGCTGATATCAAGGCAGGCGAACATATTATCATCGACCGCCTGCCACTTGCTGCTCCCGGCCTGCTTATAGAGCCCGTTCAACCCTCAACATCAAACCATGGCGAGCAGGCAGACTAATGAACCGTCTAATTGCCTGGTTTGCTGACAATCCGATTGCCGCGCATCTGATTATGCTTGCCATTATGATTGGCGGCTTTTCGAGCATTCCTCATATTAGCAAGGAGTTCTTTCCATCCAGCCCACCAAATATTATCGACATCAGGGTGCCATATCCCGGAGCCGCGCCCATTAATGTTGAACAACAAATATGTATACGTATAGAAAACGTTATAGAAGATCTTGAGGGCATAGATAAAATAACCTCTACAGCAAAAAAGAATATCTGCCATGTTGCTGTAGAAGCTGAAGAAGACTACAACATTCAAACACTGCTTAACGATGTAAAAACCCGTGTTGAATCGATAAGCACACTACCTGATGAAGCTGAGCGACCCGTCATACTGCAATCAAGTGCCAGCCATGAAATGATGAGCATTGCTCTTGAAGGTGATGTACCTGAGAGCGTATTAAAGCGCTACGCTGAAGATATCAAGGAAGAGATGGAGGCCTTGCCTTATGTTTCTACTGTAGAGATCAATGGCACACGTAACTATGAAATCAATATAGAGGTCAGCAGCTTTAACCTGCAGCACTATCAAATTAGCCTGGCAGAGATACAGACCGCCATACAACAATCATCCATTGACCTACCCGTTGGAAGAATTAAATCTCCCCAGGGTGATATTCTGCTGCAAGCAAGAAACCAGGCTTATAGCGGCGATGACTTTGCCAATATTATCATTCGTAAAACTGCTAATGGTGGCGTACTGCGTCTGGGAGACATTGCCACTATCAACGATGGTTTCACACAAGAACCTTTTGTGTTGCGATTTAACCGGAGCCCGGCGCTTTATTTCAAACTTAAAGTTACCGACAATCCTGACGTACTAAAAACCAATGCTGTTGTTACTCAATATCTGGAACAAAAAAACCAACAACTGCCTGCCGGTATGAAATTACTGGTCTGGCATGACTATTCAGTGAGCTTTAGAGATCGTATAAAAACACTCGTTTTTAATGGTGTTTCAGGAATGATATTGGTATTCATTGTCTTGATGCTCTTCTTGCGACCGTTGCTGGCCTTGTGGGTATCCGTTGGTATCGGTATCTCATTTTTAGGTGCCTTATGGTTAATGCCGGTACTGGGTGTTAGCTTGAATATGCTCTCACTATTCGCTTTCTTACTGATACTGGGTATTGTGGTTGATGATGCCATTATTGTCAGCGAATCCATTTATAACGAACAACTGAAACATGGCATCGGCCTTGAAACTGCCAAACGCGGCACCCAAAAGGTAAGTAAACCCATCGTATTTGCTGTTGCTTCTACCATGATTGTTTTTGTTCCAATGCTTCTATTACCCGGGCAAAGTGCTGAAGCAGCCAAAGCCATCCCATGTGTTGTATTATTGGCATTAGCTTTCTCACTGTTTGAGAGCCTGTTTATACTACCTACCCATCTGGCAGATATGCCACCGGAAGGTCATTTCAAAAACCGTTTCTCCCTTTGGCTTGATGGTGTCAGGGCAAAGTTTTCTAACGGGCTGGATTATTTTATTCGAAAAATCTATCAACCAATTCTCGATAAAGCACTACATCACTACGGCACCAGCCTTGCCTGTTTTACTGTTGCTATCTCCATCGTTATGTCTATCTATATTGGTGGCTGGATTCAGTACAGCTTCTTGCCGAATGTTACGATTGATTACATATTGTTTGAAGCCAAACTTGCTGAAGGCGAGCCATTTGAGCTACGTGAATCCCTGGCTGATCGTATAGAAAATGCCGCTGAAGAGTTGCAGCAAGAGACTCTTTTCAGTGGCACCGATATCTCTTACATTGATAATTTTATGGTAAGCACATCCCCGAACTCAGTGCTTGGTGTATTAGGTCTTAACAGGGACTATAAAAGTGAACACAGCTCACCGGAAATGCTTGAGCTCTGGCGCGAAAAGATTGGACCTATTGTTGAAGCAGAATCTATCAGTTATTTTTATGACATCAATACCGACAGCAAGCCACTACAATATGCTCTCTCTGCCGACAATAACGATGAGCTGTTAAAAGCAAGCCAGCTGCTACAGGAGTATCTAAAGCAGTTCCCCCGTGTCTATGATATTACTGACACCATGCAAACGCCTCGCTCAGAGATAGAGCTTGGATTGAAACCGTCTAGCGAATTCTCAGTCTGGGATATGCAATCTCTATCCAATCAGCTGCGACATGCCTTTTATGGAACAGAAGCACAGAGCATCTCTCGTGACGGCGAAGACATCAAGGTTATGCTACGACTGAAAGAGTCTGAACGCACCTTGCATGAAAGCATCACGACACTTCCTGTACAAGATCTTCAGGGTAATACATCCCGCCTTGATGCCGTTACTGATATCAAATATGTACCTGCGCTTCAGGATATCAAACGTATTAATGGAAGAAGAACCATCGTCGTTAGTGCCGATCTATTATCAGGTTCTTCTGATTCAATGACTATCTCCAAAGATGTGATGGATACTTTTAGTAAAACACTGAGATCTCAACTTCCGGATGTCAGCATAAGCCTCGAAGGCGAAGAAGAAGCCCGACAGGAATTTATGGCCGCATGGGCGCTATTATTTATGCAAACGCTATTGGTTATCTATATCATGATGGCTATTGCCTTCCGCTCTTACTGGCAACCAATCATCATACTTACAGCAATACCTTTTGGTGCCATGGGTGCCATTCTTGGCCATTTAATTATGGGGAAAGAGATTAGCATTTTCTCATTTTTGGGCGTTCTGGCTTGCGCAGGCGTTGTAGTGAATGACAACCTTGTACTGATTGACCGAATCAACCAGTTGCGCTCCAGCGGCCTTAAAAAGATTGAGGCTATTAAACAGGGCAGCATCGATCGTTTTCGGCCAATTATATTAACCTCGGCAACAACCTTTATCGGGCTAATTCCGATCATGTCAGAAACCAGCCTGCAGGCACAATTTTTGATTCCGATGGTGATTTCACTCTCTTATGGCGTATTATTTGCCACAACAGTAACGCTGATACTGGTGCCTTGTATGTACCTGTTAGGTGAACAGACTAAAGAATCGTTCTCACATTTAACATTCAAATTACAGCACTCATTTAAAAAATTTAACAGCTAAAGACTGAAACAATGCAACTTCTTGGCGTGGATACTGGCGGCACATTTACCGACTTTGTTTTATATGACAATAACAATCTGCGAATTCATAAACGCCTGTCTACCCCTGGCAACCCTGAACAGGCAATTCTCGAAGGCATTCATGCATTGGGGCTTGATGATGCTGTAAAATCTGGCAAACTGGCTATTGTGCATGGCTCAACCGTTGCCACCAAT
>CBDUPD010000022.1:0-12481 GCA_965368985.1 uncultured Spongiibacteraceae bacterium
ATCACAATACTTTTGGTAAATATCACCACGCTCACTTTGACGATAAGGGCCATAGTCACCACCCACATCAGGGCCTTCATCCCAATCAAGCCCTAACCAACGCAAAGAATCAAAAATTGCCTGTTCTGATTCTGGCGTGCTACGAACCTGATCAGTATCTTCAATACGTAAAATGAACTTACCATTATGCTGCCTGGCAAAACACAGATTGAAAAGGGCTATATATGCTGTGCCAACATGTGGATCACCTGTTGGCGAGGGGGCGATTCTCGTACGAACTTGAGACATTTTTTGCTTCCGTCAGAAGTGTTAATATGGCGCGCATTATACGCGTTGACGAATGCAAATACACGTAAGATCAGTTATCGGATTGACCGGCTGATAATTCTGAAGCTATATAACGCTTCCATTTTTCAATATCGGTATCATCTGACTCAAAAATAGACACTCCGATGGCATACCCGTCTCCATCTTCTGCATCGACCACCCATTTTATTTGACCTGCCAAAAACATTCTTTGACCTGTTTCATGCAACTCAACACATAACTGGTAAATAGCATTCATCGGTAGCTTCTCATCTACCACAGCTTTTAAACCATTGGCAGACACATCCACGCTGTGACAAATAAGCATTTTGCAATTGCTGGCTTCACCAGGGTATGTACTATGTACCTCGATAAAAACCGTCTCATCCTTATTTAATCGCACTTCCTGTCGATGATTATTATCCATATACGCTAGGCCTCATAGCTGAGTTTTTTATTATTATGCGCTTCTAATTGTAGTAACAACTTTAGCCAGACGATCAGCAAAGTAAGCATCACTTTCTAATAGTTTTACTTTTTTTACAAGTACCATCTCAACCAGATCTTCTCGAATTAAATCCGCCACTGTCGCACCATCTGCATCCACAAATACAAATCGCCCTGTAGCATTAAACTTAACAGCTAATTTTATACGGCTATATTCTTTTGTTTCAGGGTCTTGTTTTTCTATCCAGGTACCCAACGCCAGAGAATCAATCATCAAACGTGCTTGTCGCTTCATATCAACAGCAACCTGAGCCAACATGGCAGCCTGCTCTTCAGCCACTCTGGCATCTTCTTCGGCCTTTGCTTCTTCAGCCAGTCTGGCAGCAATGGCTTCTGCTTCTGCTTTGGCTTTTGCCGCCGCCTCTTGTCTTTCTCGCTCAGCCTCTTCTTCTTTTATTCTCGCTTCAGTTTTCTTTGCCTCAAGGGCTTTTCTTTTGGATTCTGATTCTGATGCTTCCTGAAGCTCAGAAAAATTCTCTAACAGTTTATCAAGTGTCAAAGATACTGCCCGAAGGGTCATTGAAGATTGAAAAATGGGACGAATGGATTTTGAAGATAATAAATAAGCAAAATTTTCATAACTGGTAGCAAGTACTTTTTGCCCAACAAAATTTGAAAGCAACAACTGATCATAATCAGGCAGACTGAGCAACAACTTGCAGCGCTTGCACTCTTCTTCATTATCTTCAGTGTATAAAAACCACTGCCCCTCAGCTATTCCCTTTACCTTATTCAACAAACTCTGACTTACTTGCTTTTCAATCCCATCAAGCGTACCCGGCAACTCAATTTGCTTGCAGTGATCAAGGCCTTCCACATCATTACCTAAAGCAAACTGGGTAAAATCAAACCCTATCTGGTTAATAAAGTCTTCAAAAGGAGCAACCTGCGGTAAGCTTTCTTCAACGAGCTGTGTAAGCTCATCAGAAATATTATGAAGCAATGTTTTATTTGCCGCATCACTCTCACTTACCGCCCCTTGACGGTATAGTGCTACGATTGTTTCTAACATTTTTTTCCAGCGCAGCCATGATGAAGAGTTCAGGCCTTCTTTAACCAAAAGCAACTTCAACTCACCAACCAGGTCATTCAAAAGACAGACAGAAACCAAAGGTGGCAGTTTATTACCCTTGGTTATGCTATTAAAAAAATTAATAACGGTATATTGAGACATCTTGGCTTTTAACAGCCCTGTCTCGGAATCTTTCAATCGAGTAGACAACTTATTGAAGTTATGAATCTTCCTGGAAAAATCCTCACCCAGACTGACACTTAAATTGACATATGAGCCAGTATCTAGAAGTTCGATTTTTCCAGCATTTTCTATCGCGTCAACAAACAGGGCTTTTAATTCTTCGCTATTACGACCAAAGCCATCTTGCCAACCAATCATCTCTTCATAAAGAAAATCAACAATCAGTTTGAGGGGGTGTGGTTTTGTCCAAAACCCGGCATGCGCTATTGATTGAGCAAGTAGTATTGTTCGAAGTTTTTCAAGATGTGAATTTAACTGTTTGTCGAGGTGACTGTAGGCAACATAGCCCTCTAACACTTTAAAAGTAAACGTTAGCTCTGCCTTGAACATATTGGGCAGTTCAAAAAATGTTGACTCAATATTTTCTATCAGTGATTCCAGTGTTGTATGCGCCCAGTCTATTGAAACAGACTCACCCGCATGTATAGCATTCGAAATAGCTAATCTTTGTTCTTTATCTATATTTTTTTTTGATTCTTCACCACATTCAATAAAGTGAACACTCAACAAAGTGCCTAACTGATCACTATCACCTGATAATATGCTTTCTTTTGTAACTACCATCCTGTCTTCCACTGCTAACCAGACCTGATAACCTCGTTCAAACATCATGAGTTGAACATAAAGCCCGGTGATTCTTATTCTATGCTATATCAATTACTGAAGATTATGAAGACAAGAATGCGCAAACTACTTCACTAACTTCAATAAGTTAGAATAGTTTATAAATGAGATATATCAAGTGAGACTAATAGACAGACAAAAGTCGCCGTTTAGTTATAAAAAGCGCAAAACCAATCAAAAAGGAAGAAATAAGGGAATTTAATCACACTCCACATAACCATAGTAGTTATATGGATTCTTTCCGGTTTTGGTTGCATAAAATGCCTGATAGCGGCGAATATCATCTTCAATATTACCGGTAGGCACTTCAATTGATTTAATACCCGCCTCATGCTGCTTATAGTCCATCCAGCTTAGCAATATAGGTACATTCGCCTGTTGGGCAATATGATAAAAACCGGTATGCCATCGCTCAACAGGTGAACGTGTTCCCTCAGGCGCAATAATCAATAACAAGTGGTCTTTTTTATGAAAATGCTCAACCATTTGCTCAACAAAATTTTGCTTACTACGTCGATCAATAGGGATACCTCCCAACCAACGCATCACAGGACCCAAAGGACCTTTGAACAATGTATGTTTGCCAACCCAGCTTACATCCAACCGCCAAATCAAAATAGCCATCAACATAACAAAGAAGTCCCAATTACTGGTATGGGGAGCCCCAATAAGAATACCCTTATTAATATCGGGAAACCTCTCAGGCAACTTCCATCGTAAAGCCCATGCAAAAAACAGAGCGATCGCTCGACAAATTGTACTAATGACTGGTGTAGTTAATATAGTTTTAGACATTCTTACACTAATGTATTATCTCACTTGCCATACTTATTTTTGAGGCCAACTTCTCACAAAATCATCAGACTCGTAATGTGGTAGTGATTTTGCATCACCCTCACGAGTTCCAATATAGAGGAAACCTACAACCTGCTCATTCTCTAACAAACCCAAACCTTTGTGAACATCTTTGTTAAAGGCCATATCACCTGTACGCCAGATACCGGCATAATCAAGAGCCTCTGCTGACAAGAGAATATTATTCGCAGCACAACCCGCAGAGATAATCTGCTCAATTTCGGGCACTTTAGGGTGTTCCACCACATGAGCCACAACAACAATTATCAGCGGTGCACGCATTGCCTTTGCGGAAATTTGCTGACATTTTTCTATTGATACATCAGGATTCAAGATTGTATGAACCTTTACAAAAAGATTACCAAGGTCTTCCCTGTCTTGCCCTTGTATCACAACAAACCGCCAAGGCTTTAAACGCGCATGATCAGGCGCTCTCATAGCCGACTTGAAAAGCTCAACAAGCTCAGCCTTTGTTGGCCCGGGTGCTACCAATTTATTAGCAGAATTACGATGCTGAATAAGTGATAGTGCTTTTAGATCCATTTTCAACCTCTTGCATCATTCCCAAGATATAAATTCAGAAAGCCTTCATTCTCGGGCTCATTATCAAGATCATCTATCCAAGGGCGAATATCAGATTCTACACAGGGTATTAAACGATGCTCTATTTGATCAACAATAGCCATCGGTAGCTTATAACTCAACAATAAATCAAGTAAGGCATGCCCATGAGAACCCGCCTTTTTCAAACCGAACGGCCAAAACTCAATAACCATTGTCACTTCAGGCAAACTCTTGCGAAGAGTAGAATCAAGCCCTGACATAACCAAAAACTCTGCCCCTTGCGTATCAACTTTCAGAACGTCGATCTTATCAATTTTGTCAGATAGAAACGTATCACCATGCTGTAATATGACAGGTACAGATTCTCGCTCAAGACCTCCGTCAAAAATCTGATGGTCTCCCCAGTTATCATCACTCAGGAAAATTCGTGATGTCTCACTCGAGTTGGACAAACCGGCATTTACAGCCAATACGTTTAACTGATTATTCAATGCAATATTTGAAACCAGCATGTCATAGTTTTTAGGCTCGGGCTCAAATGCTATTACTTGTCCTGACTCACCCACTACAGAACTGGCAGTCACTGTGTAATAACCAATATTGGCACCCACATCAATAAAGGTAGAGCCTTCTTTTAATGCCTGCAGAATAAGTTGAGTTTCGTAGGGCTCCCAAATGCCTTTGTCTCTGATAGCTTTGGAAACATGTTGATCTCCCTGCTCATGCACATGCATGGATAATGCATGCGATAAGCAAGGAATATTAAGTTGATATGACACGGATTCAGGCGATTTTTTTCAAACGCTTAATGTCTGCTGGTGTTGGCGTTGTACCCGTCTCATAATAATGCTTCACAGCTAGCGCAACACATCTTATTTCATCATTGACAATACGAGACACAATCAGGTCATCAATAATCTTACCTAATGCACCAAAAGGAAACTGGTAACCCATCGTCGCCGTAAAACGTGTTTTGTCGTCTCCGGCATCTTCAATTTTATATATAAAATAAGAGTTGGGAAATGGTTTGGGCTTATCGCCATCATGTAAGCGAATTTTGAAACCTTCACCTTCATTCCATTCAGTCACAGTCTCATCAAGTGCCATCATTTTTTTGAATACACGACGACTGGCACCTACACCTGTTGTTTGCTCTGTATGCATCTCGGTTTTTAATAAACCGGGAACATATTTATGAGGTGACGTAAAATCTTGCATGATTTCCCATGCTTTCTCACGTGGCATATCAATAGTTACGGTATAGGTCGCTTCACGGCCCATGATAAATCCTCACTGAAAAAATATTTAAAATGAAAACGGAAAATACACCAGCCCAAAAGGTAAAGCAATCAAGGGGCTTTAATTAAAGTTAATACTCAAGAATCGAATTCTTGAGCAAAGCCTGCAGCAAACTTATCAACCCACTCGCAGGCAGCCTGATCAATACTCAGGTCTCGCCCTTTATTGGCCATTTCATGCCGGTAGAGCTCAATCTCTGACAACTGAAGCAGCATTCTTGTTTGCAGACTATCTTGATGGCTAAGCTTGAAATGTAACTTGTAGGTATCATCTTCATGATCACAGGATTCAATCTCCCCCATCACCGCAAAACTTTGTTCCAGAAAGTTGACCTGCAACTCAGCCAGAAGCCCTGGCTGTAATGGCACATTGGAAGCAATAATCAAACAATCTTCAGAGAGAACATCACCATACAACTCAACATCATAGGTTTTATCCAGTTGAGTCAATTTCAATGAGACCTGCTTACAAAGCTCACCCAGTTTTTTTGTTTGATCATTCATTTTATATTCAATCTTCCAACACAGTCTTAATCATCCAGCAATCCTGCATAGGGTGAAGTAATATCCAGGGAAATTCCTGTTTTAAAACCATCAATTTTAATTTGCGAGTCTTCAAAGTGTACATTATCGCCATCAGACACCTGATAATCAAAGCGATAAATAGTTTCTGCTGTTCCTTCAGTTGCAGCATCATCATACGCACGGGCAACTTCACTGACTTTTTCATTTGCCTGTTTATAAGTAGATATAGTGCTCTTGCCGTAATGTTTAGCCAGCATGCTCTCTACAATATGCGGTGCCAACAGGGTTGCTGTTGCATTATTACCACCAAAGCCCTTGGCATTAATAATACCAACATCCAGACCAGTCTTACCAACCTCGGTATGAGTATTACTTAAATTCAGGTGAGAGTCATACACATCGTCAGCCACATGATCGATGGTTGTGATGCCGGGCATGATCCCACTATCCCAAATACCCAATGAGGCAACAATTTGATCACCTGCAGCACAACCGATTGAATGCCCGAGATAACTCTTTACTGCACCAACCAGCCACTTGTCGATCCCAAAGGTTTTCGCCGCCTCATTCATAATATGCGACTCTGTTACACGATTTTGCGGTGTACCCGTACCATGTGCCTGGAAAAATGATCGCTGCTGAAAAGCCTTTTCACCAATAATTGAGCGGGCTGCAGCCATTGCTTTGGCAACAGTTACGTAGTTACCTACACCTGGCGCTGATATTGATTTTTTGTATCCATCAGCATTAACAAAAACATCAGAGACAGCACCATAGATTGTTGCACCCAACTCAACTGCCAGCTGATCATCAAACAACACGATAAACTGAGCAGATTCAGCAACAGTAAAACCCCTATTTGAAGAGAAAGGACGACATGCGCGCCTATGGTCAGCTGGCTCATCAGCACTTCGACCATCAAGCTCCCTCAACTCATCATCAGTCGCCAGAGCACCCATAGCTGAGTACCCTTCCATTATCTCGGGAAGAATCGGCGCTTCAGAATTACCGATAATAGCTACTCTTGCCTTACCGGTTTGAATATCACTTAAACCCATCCGCAGGTTATAAAGGAAAGAGGCACAGGCACCCATACTGGTACCCGTATTACCTACACTTCCTAAAATATAGGCATTGATAAAATCTGCCGGCATCTCGGCAAAGCCGAACGGACAATGCTTTGATGTCACCTTACGACCGGTAAGACGTGATTTAAGCATACCTCCAGCACCATTGGGATCCAGTTGTCCCATACCGGAGCCTGCATAGACACTGATTAAGTCTGGAGCAACATTATCACGAATAACATCCCATGAAATACCGGTAGATTGCACAGCATCAGATGCACCATATACTGTCATTTGAATACCGCGAGGATGGCTGCGTGATTGATACAACTGACCAGGAACAAACCCCGTTGGAAGCTGGCCTGCAGATCGCACAGTTGCTCTTCTGAACCAAGGCAACAAGAGGTCTGTTTCACCATCAATATCGACACGAACCTTACCATCGCCCAACACGGCTACCAGCCAGTGATCAGGCACATTCTCAGGAATCGACTTTGATGTTGTAACAAAACTAAACGGCTTATCTTCACCAAAAACCGGCAGACGTCTATTCCATGGAATATTCTCTGTGTCAAAATGATAAGCATCTATCTTGCGAACAAGGGTGTTGTTTAATAAAAAATCTGTATCGTCGCTTTCACAGTTCATCAATGATGCAAGAGACTGCAAGGTTCTTGTCTGCTTATCAGAACCTATAGCTTCAAATATCATACGATTATGGCCATGATGGAAAGAGCTGCGCCCTGCAGCATTAACACCACCAAAACCAACAATCACTGGCAACTTAAGCATGGAAAATCCTTAAACGTATTTCTTATGCAAAAAATTAATTGAGATGAATTGTAATGATATTAAGAATAGTTTTAATGCCATTAGCGTCATAATATATGGCATAAATGCCAGTCTTGACGTATGCTAACCAAATGCATCATGTTACTTTTTTATTATTCCCGAACATCATGGCAAGCAGCTTGAGTTTACCGCTGGAAATGCTGAATGCTGCAGATAATATTCGTCGTTCGCAATCTAAAAACAACGAGCAACTGACAATTAAACTGGCAGCCCAGGAACTTAAACCTATCATCACAAGTGGTGGCATTAGTATATTGCCTGACACCTTATTAAAGGATATAAAATCAACTGACTTAATCATCGTTCCAGCTTTGTGGCGTAACCCTATCCATACACTCAAACAAAACATCGCAGTTTGCGAATGGATAAACCAAACCGCCGACTCAAATACAAAAATATGCGCTGTAGGTACGGGCAGCACCTTTCTTGCAGAATCCAATATATTACATAATAAAGCAGCTACAACTCATTGGTTTTACTTTAGTTTAATGGAGAGATTGTATCCCGATGTCTTATGGAAAAGGCAGCATTTAATTACTCAGTCAGGCAATATTTTTTGTGCTGGAAGCGTCAACTCTATAGCCGATCTTACCATCCATTTTATCGAACAAGGCTTTTCCCCCACTATTGCCAGACGTGTTGAGAGCCAGTTTTCCCCTGAAATACGCCAAGCCTATAATTCACACTTATTTGATGACTCTCCAGACGCCCTTCATCGAGACGAGCTGATCGCTTCGGCACAGGAACACATTCAGCTTAATTTTTCTGAACCTATCGAATTTGAAGTATTGGCTCATAATTCGGGAATCGCGTACAGAAGTTTTCAAAGGCGATTTAAACAAGCTACCAGCTATAGCCCGCTTCAGTATCAACAATTTATTCGGGTACAAAATGCCAAGGAATTGTTACAAAACACCAACCTGAATATTCAGGACATCGCCATTATTATCGGCTATGTTGATGCCTCACACTTCTCACAGGTATTCAAGAACCACACAGAGCAGACGCCTAAATCATACAGAAACACGGTTCGGGGTAAACTATTTAGCACCAAAAGCCAGGGAGACTATTAAAACCATGGCCAAAATCATTCTACTCAACAAGCCCTTCAATGTGCTTTCACAGTTTACTGATGAAAATGGACGAATGACTCTAAAGCACTATTTACCAAGCCACCCGGGATTTCATCCGGCAGGACGACTGGATTACGACTCCGAAGGCCTTCTCTTGCTAACTGACAATGGCCCCCTGCAACACCGCATTAGTGACCCGAAACACAAACTACAAAAAACTTACTTCGCACAAGTTGAAGGCGTTATTACAGACAATGCCATCAAAATGTTACAAGAAGGCGTCACATTAAAAGATGGAAAAACAAAACCTGCCAAAGCGAGGATAATAACCGAACCGGAAATCTGGCCACGCGACCCACCTATTCGCCAACGCAAAAATATTCCAACCAGCTGGATATCCCTAAGCATTACCGAGGGTAAAAACCGCCAGGTAAGGCGCATGACAGCTCATGTTGGCTTCCCAACACTACGGCTAATTCGCATGAGCATTGGCAACTGGTCTTTAGACAAGCTTCTACCCGGTGAATTTACCGAACTGGAAGCACAGCTTCCAACCAGGGCAACCTCAGGTAAACCATCATCTACCAGCACCAGAAATAACAACAAAAAACCCAAGAATACCCGCTCGCATGCTGGACGCACACCTCGCAGGTAGTATAATCACGCCCTTACCAAAAACAGCAGATAGATTGACCCAGAGCCCCCTGAACCTATATGAACTGGCCTCCCCACATCACCGTTGCCTGTATTGTTGAAAAAGACAATAAGTTTCTTCTGGTTGAAGAAATATCCAATGGCAAGATTGTATACAATCAACCGGCCGGTCATCTTGAGCCCGGAGAAACCCTGCATCAAGCGGCTGTTCGAGAGGCCTTTGAAGAAACTGGCTGGCATATAGAACCAACCCATGTATTGGGTGTATCCAAATACGCATATCCACACAACGGCAATATCTATTACCGTACCAGCTTTATTGCAACAGCTATTGACCATGACCCTGATGCCCAGCTTGATGAAGGTATCATTCGAGTTGTCTGGCTGAGTCTTGAAGAACTTGAAGCAGAACCCGATAAATTGCGCAGCCCATTAGTTGTAAAAAATATCAAACAATATCTGGCAGGAGAACGCTACCCTCTCTCCCTGATAGATGACAATGATTAAAACACCCGAACCCTCATCTCAAACAGTGATTGTTGGCATGTCTGGCGGCGTCGATTCATCGGTTGCTGCCCTGCTGCTTTTACAGCAAGGCTATCAGGTAGAAGGCCTGTTCATGAAAAACTGGGATGAAGATGACGGCACTGAAGACTGCACAGCAAAAGAAGACCTGGCAGATGCACAAGCAGTTGCTGATAAAATTGGCATTAAACTGCATGTGGCAAACTTTGCTGCCGAATATTGGGACAACGTATTCGAACACTTCTTAAATGAATATAGAGCTGGCCGCACACCAAACCCTGACATACTCTGTAACAAAGAGATTAAATTCAAAGCCTTTTTGGAATATGCCATTCACCTTGGCGCAAACTATATTGCAACCGGTCACTATGTCCGCAAAAACAACACTGACGATGACACTGCACAATTATTAAAAGGTCTGGATAACAACAAGGATCAGAGCTATTTTCTACACGCTGTTAACGGTCATCAAATCGCAAAAACACTTTTCCCGGTTGGCGAGCTTGAAAAGCCGGAGGTACGCAAACTTGCAGAAGGTCACGACCTGATTACTGCGAACAAAAAAGACAGTACTGGTATCTGCTTTATCGGCGAGCGCCGCTTTAAAGACTTTCTTGAGCGCTATATCCCCGCTCAACCTGGTGAAATACTGACTGCCGACGGAGAAGTTCTCGGCAAACATAACGGCTTAATGTTTCACACTCTGGGACAACGTCAAGGCCTGGGTATTGGTGGATTACAAAATCACAGCGAAGAACCCTGGTATGTGGTTGATAAAGACATACCCTCCAACCAACTCATTGTCGGCCAGGGAAATAACCACCCCCTGTTATTTACTACCAGTTTGAGTGTAAGCAATATTGATTGGGTGAGCGGCCATGCACCTGATATGCCTATCAAGATAAAAGCCAAAACCCGTTATCGTCAACCAGACCAGGAATGTATGCTCGAACAACTAAACAGCGGCTACCATGTTCACTTTACCGAACCACAACGGGCAGTAACACCGGGACAATCTGTTGTATTTTATGACGGTGAAATCTGTCTGGGCGGAGGTGTTATCGAGGCACGCTTCAATAGAGATTCACAGCCAACGAACCTGGACGCAAAATAATGACATCCACAAAACAGGATAGAACAATTGCTCTGGCAGGCCTGTTTCAGGCAGCCCAGGCAGTCAACGATTTATCAAAAACCAGTTTATGTGATGAATTTAGCTACAAGCCCCTGGTTGAAAGTCTTTTTATCCTCGATCCTGAATCAACCCTCGACGTATACGGAAATGACCTTCGCAATCTTGAAGGCGGTTTAACACTGCTAAGTCAGGTTTCCAACAATACATTTAACAAGGAACATGGTGATGCAGCACGCTATGCGTTAAGCATGCTAGCCGTACAAAAACAACTCAGCCAAGATAGCAGCATGCTCGATACCATCAGCAGCCGCCTGAAACACTTACAGTATGGTCAGGAACATTTTTCTGGCAACTCTGCAAATCTTGCCAGCAGTCTTTCCGGTTTATATCAAGATACAATCAGCACCCTGAAGTTTCGCATACAAGTGACTGGTAATATGCAATACCTTACAGATACCGTAGTAAGTGATAGAATTCGCACCATGTTATTTGCCGGTATTCGATCTGCGATGCTATGGCGACAACTTGGCGGCACCAAATGGCAATTAATTCTTGGTCGTGGCGATATTGAAAGAAATAGTCAGAAATTACTGAAACAAATTTCACAAACACCCAAACATTGAACACCAGGCACTGAACACAAGAATACATTTTGATTATTCAGAAACTTTAACAAGGCACTTAAATTAAGGTAACAACATGACTCTTAGCTCACTCAATGCAATATCACCGGTTGATGGCCGTTACGGCAGCAAGACAATCAAGCTTAGAGAAATATTCAGTGAATATGGCCTCATCAAATACCGTGTTCTGGTTGAAGTGCGCTGGTTACAAAAGCTTGCTGCACACAGTGAAATATCCGAAGTAAAAACACTGAGCGCTGAAGGCAACCAGTTTTTGGAAAACCTGCTAGCAAACTTTAACGAAGAGCAAGCTACCCGAATAAAAGAAATTGAAAGCACAACAAATCATGACGTGAAAGCGGTTGAATACTTTCTTAAAGAAAGCATTAAAGATAATGCCGAGCTTAATGCTGTCAGTGAATTTATTCATTTCGCCTGCACATCTGAAGATATAAACAACCTCTCTCACGCTCTTATGTTAAATGCTGGTCGAGACGCAATAAAAGCTGATATGCAAGCGATTGTCGACAAACTCGAATCATTATCCCTTGAACTTGCAGCTCAACCAATGCTGGCAAGAACACACGGACAAACGGCCAGCCCCACCACTGTAGGTAA
>CBDUPD010000023.1:0-12440 GCA_965368985.1 uncultured Spongiibacteraceae bacterium
TGGTGCCTGTTTTTCTGATGTGTGTTTGTGTATGTAATTGCGTGCATTTGTTAGTTCCTATCTATCAGAATATGTCAAAAGGGTTGGGGAAGCGACAGGCTATTGAAGAGGCATTTCGTCATTCCGGTGTAGCTATTTTAATGGCTAGTCTGACTACTGCTGCAGGAATGGGCTCATTTATTACAGCAGAGCTTTTGCCGGTTGCTTATCTTGGAGTAGTGTCTTCATTGGCAGTAATGTTGTCTTTTTTGCTTAGTTTATTGATATTGCCATCTCTTGTTGCCATTTTTCCTATCAGGCCGCCAAAGCTCTCACTGGGAAATGAACAAGAAACCGGTTCCGGTTTTTTAGGGAGGACACTGGTTAAAATAGGTGAGGGGGCAGTGACTAAGCCCTGGTTGGTTATGGCAGTCACTTGTTTGTTACTGATATTTTGTGGACTTGGGGTGTCGCAGCTTAAATTTTCACACCAGCCAATATCCTGGTTTCCTGAAGATCATGAGGTGCGTGTTGGTTCCGAGCTTATAGATGAGCATCTGGGGGGAACACGTAGTATTGAAATTGTTGTAGACACGGGGCGTGAAAATGGTTTGCATGATCCGGAAGTGCTCAGGCAGTTTGAACAAGCAATTTCATTTTCGGGAGATATGCGTGAAGGACCTTTGAAAGTAGGTAAGGAAATCTCTTTTATAAATATTTTAAAAGAAACACATCAGGCTTTAAATGGAAATGCCCCTGAGTTTTACGCAACACCAAAAGAACGTGAATTAATTGCCCAGGAGCTGCTGTTGTTTGAAAATAGCGGGTCTGATGATCTTAAGCCACTGGTTGATTCACAATTTAGTGTGGGGCGTATTTCGTTAAGAATTCCAAGGGCTGATCGAATTTATTATGAGCCATTTCTTACTCGTCTAGAGCAAGGCCTTGAGGATATTTTTGATGATGATATCTCAATCTACATAACCGGTGTGGCGCCTCTTATTGGTCAAATTTTTTATGCGATGGTTCGATCTATGGCAAGCTCCTATCTGTTAGCTTTTTCCATCATCGTACCGTTAATGATCATACTGATTGGCAGTATACGCATGGGGTTGATCAGTATGGTGCCTAATTTTTTCCCGATTATTTTTGTATTGGGTGTTATGGGCTGGTTGGGAATACCGTTGGATACATCGACTATTCTTATTGGTAGTATTCTTATCGGTCTTGCTGTAGATGATACCATTCATATTATGCATCACTTCAGACGTTATTATGATAAAACTGGCAGCGTTGATTTGGCAGTTAATACGACCCTGCGAACCACAGGATTAGCGTTGTTATTCACTACGGTTGTATTGGGTTCCGGTTTTCTGGCCATTGGTGCCAATGCCACTATGTATAATACGATACGGTTTGGCTATCTGACATCATTGGGTATTTCGGTAGCATTTATTGCTGATATATTGATTTCTCCAGCATTGATGAAAATCGTATACGACTGGAAAAAATAGTATGAGTCTGGAACATCTATGAGCAGCAAGGTATGAAAACTAATATTTTTCACACATTGAGTTTAGTTTGCTTGTTATCTGTAGTGCCTGCTATGACTTGGTCGGCTGATGATATGGATGATGTGTTAGGCGAATTTGATGAAAGTGATAATTCTGTTTTTAATGATGAGATCGAAGAGACCGGCGTATCTGATAAAAGGTCATGGGATATCACTGGAAGTCTGGTGCTAAACGGAAGTTATAATTATTTATCACACGAATCTTCAACAGAAACTGACTATCAGGGTTTATCCAAACTACGTACACAGCTTAATTTACAATATGACCAGGATATTGCTGACGATTGGCAGACACGTGTGGCAGCTTATGCATTTTATGATTGGATGTATGATATTCAGGATGATCGGGAATTCACCGATGAAGTTAAAGATGAATATCAGCAGGAGGCTGAATTTCGCGAGGTATGGATAAGAGGCAAGCTCAGCAAATCCATTGATCTTAAAATAGGGCGGCAAGTTGTCAATTGGGGACGATCTGAAAGCTTAAGAGTGCTTGATGTGCTTAACCCGGTTGATAATCGAGAGATGGGTCTGGCGGATATTGAAAACCTGCGATTACCTGTAACGATGGTTAAAACTGACTTTTATACCCGGCATTGGAGTTATAGCCTGATAGCCATTCCAGAAGTCAGGTTTAGTAAAAATCCGGTTGAAGGTAATGATTTTTATTCTGGCGATGAAAATATAAAATTTAAAGAAAATGAGCCTGATGATGTAAGTGATACTTCGTGGGCCACATCAGCAAAAGGTATCTATTCCGGTTGGGATATATCTTTTCATGCCGCTCGACTATGGCATGATCGCCCGTATGCCTTACCCGTTCAGGGTGAGCCTATGGCTGAGGGTATGCCTCCGCTTGTTGATACGATTATTCTTACTCATAGCAGAATCAACTTTTATGGGTTAGGCGCCAATTTATCGACTGGAAGCTGGTTGTTAAAAACTGAATTAGCCTATCTGAATAATCTTGGTTATACGGTTAGTACTCGCCATGATCTTACCCTTTTTGGCCAGGGAATTATTGATAACCCCGATGGTGTTGTTAATAAAGACAGGGTAGATGCAATGTTTGGCCTGGAATATTACGGTCTGGCCAATACAACTTTCTCATTTGATATCGTGAATCGTCACATAATGGGTTTTGAAAAATCAATGAAGCCAACATATGCGCATCGTGATGAAACGGAAACAGCCTTTAGAGTAACTCGTGACTTTATGAATGAGCGATTACAGATGACCGCTCTGTTTATTGCATTTGGAGAGGATGCCAAAAATGGTTCAATTGTTCGAGCTACGGCCGAATATGAAGTCATAGATGCATTAAATATTACCTTTGGGCTAATAACATACCAGGATGGAGATCCTCCACCATTTGACAGAATAGATAAGAATGACCGCGTGTTTGGTGAGATTAAGTGGAATTTCTAGTCATCAGCTAATGAATACCTGGCACCCATCTGCAAATACATTTTTCGATATAGCCCACCTTTGTTATCATCAGTAATAAATCCGTTTAATACTTTAAATAAAAGACTAATCTTGCTGCTACTGTTCATTATGTGGTGGGTAGGTAGCATGTACTCAATATGAATAAAAAAGTCACCCTGGTTGCTGATGCTAATATTCCCAAGCTGGAGGAATTACTTGGTGATATAGCAGAGATTACTTATTTACCCGGGAGAAGCATTACTGCTTCAGATTTGAAGAATGCAGATGCATTATTGGTTCGGTCAATCACAAAAGTTAATAAAGAGTTGTTGGCCGATACTAAACTGTCTTTTGTTGGTTCATGTACTATTGGCACAGACCATGTTGACCTGGACTATTTGGCAGAAAATAATATTCGATTTGCTAATGCACCAGGGTGTAATGCTGCTGCAGTTGTTGATTATGTGCTAACGGCAATGTTAAATGTCAATGCCGATATTGACTATTGGAAGCAGAAGACTGTAGGTATTGTGGGGTTGGGTCAGGTTGGCGGACGGTTACAAAAGCGATTGGCTCAGATAGGTATTCAAACAAAAGCTTATGACCCATTTAAAAAAGAGGCGTGTGATAGTTTTGAGCAGGTCTTGTCATGTGATGTAGTGAGTTTACATGTGCCATTAACCAAAGGTGGTGATCATCAAACTTATCATTTAATTGCGCATCAGGAGCTAAAGAGTTTAAAGTCGAATGCATTATTGATTAATACCAGTAGAGGGCCTGTAATTGATAATAGTGACCTGCTGGATTGTTTAAAATGTCAATCCTTGCATGTGGTACTTGATGTTTATGAAGAAGAGCCCATACCTGCCAATGCCTTGCTTGAATCTGTTGATATTGCTACGTCGCATATCGCTGGTTATAGTTTGCAGGGTAAGGTTCGGGGCAGTATGCAGGTTGCAGAGGCATTTTATAAGCATTTTTCTATTGAAAAGCCCTTGCCTGATCTTCTGAATGATCTGAATAAAACGATTAAGCTGACTGAAGATAGTGTTAGTGCTTTACTTGCTGCATCGTATGATATCGTTTCAGATTCAAAATTGTTTGTCGAAAAATATCGCAAACAACAGTCTGATGATGATAGAGCTTTGGCATTTGACGACTATAGAAAGAATTATCCGGTCAGGTATGAGTGGTCATTTATAGATGTCTCTGCGACTGGCTATATTAAAGACATATCGGATATGTTAGGTTATGCAAAAAAATAAAGGGCATATAAAATGCCCTTTAAATGGTTTTAGCTTTAGGTTTAATTAAGTGAGTAGTAAAGAGGACTTTTTACTTCGTTAGGAGCGACTAGTTGTTTACAAGACTCGGTAATCATGTCACGTGTGATGCGAACTTCATTGCCATGTTCATCGATGATGTAGGCGCTGTGCAGATAGTCTGCATTAAGTGCATCTTTCTGACGCTGATGATGAGCTGTTTTCACTAAATCACCTCTCTACGTGCTCACATACAAGCACACTTTATAGGAGTAAACATGTTCACCTTTCTCAAGGCTTGAGTTCAGTATGGTGAAAATAATTAAGCTTGCAAGCCTGATTTGATGAATTTTTTGTTGTGAAGTGGGTCACAAAGAAAATTTTGACTTGTGATCCCGTTCTCACTACATCATAAGGTTAGTTTTGACTAACCTTAACGTTATAATATTTTGGCATAAACAAAAAAATGACCCAACAAGTTCGTTTACAAGTCGGTTTACTGGTTAATCCATACGCAGGAATTGGCGGTGAGGCCGCTCTTAAGGGCAGTGATTCTGTTGCGATTCGTGAACAGGCGCTCTCCTATTCAGAAAATTTAAGGTCACCCCGGCGTACATCACGTTTTCTGGACTCTTTGGGGCAATATCTCCAGCAGATTGATTGGTATTGTGGTAGTGGTTTAATGGGTGAAGAATTGCTTGTGGAGCACGGTATTCAGCCTTTTATTGTCCCAAGAGAAGCTGGGGAGGGTGATGAATTAAGCAGTGCCCTTGATACAGTACACATTGCCCAGGTATTTCTTGAAAATAATCTGGATCTTCTCCTGTTTGTCGGTGGTGATGGCACGGCAAGAGATATATTGGACGTCATTGGGCAGGCTATACCGTGCCTGGGCATTCCTGCTGGCGTTAAAATGCAGTCAGGTGTATTTGCCATAACGCCAGAGACTGCAGCCGAAATAGTAAAAGCAGTGATTGCATCTGAGTTGTTAACTGTGTCAGAGCAAGATGTACGGGATATCGATGAGCAAGCTTTAAGAGAGGGGCGTGTGCGTTCAAGGTTTTATGGCAGCATGCGAGTGCCAGCTGAGCCCTGTTTTCTACAACATTTAAAGCAGGGTAGTGTTGAAGATGAGACATTAGTGCTTGATGAATTGGCGTCTCATCTTACCGAGATTATGCAAGATGATGGTCGATTAATGTTGGTTGGCCCCGGACGTACGCTTGCCTATTGGATGGAATCCCTTGGGTTAAAAAATACTCTGGTGGGGTTTGATGCAATTATGAATGGTGAGTTGGTTCAAAGTGACTTGAATGCAAAAGATATTTTAGGCCTGCAAAAACAGTATAAAGATCTTCAACTTGTTATTAGCCCCACAGGAAGTCAGGGAGCATTGATTGGTCGAGGTAACCAGCAATTAACCCCTGAGTTCATTCGACAGCTAAATAAAGAACAGTGGTGTATCGTTGCATCAAAAAACAAGTTGGAAACATTTCAGAAAAAACCGTTAATTGTTGATACTAATGATGTGCAGTTAGATAAAAACCTGTGTGGTTTGTATAATATAATCACTTCATACCATCATCAGGTATTATACCCCGTTAATATAAGTTATAAGAATTTATAAAATGTTAGAACCTTTATTTGATCAGCTTCAGAAATCATTTTTAAATTTGTCTGATGATGCAGTTCGACTGTTTCATGGTAGAGGGCATTGTTATGATGAGCTTTCATTTATCAATATTGATTGGTTTTCGCCGATTGTGTGGGTGGTGGTTTATGGTGAAGTAGAGCAAGACATTATTGACCGGATAAGTGCCAGGCTCTGTGAATGTTCAGAAGATAATGATCGAGTGAAGTGTGTTTCTCTGCAAAGACGAATAAAGGGAAGAGCTCAGCAAGACATCATTTATGGTGAGATGCCAGAGAAGTGTTATGCCTATGAAGAGGGGATGCGATATGAGCTTAACTTCTCTACTAACCAGAATATTGGTTTTTTTCTTGATGCCAAGCCGGGTAGACAATGGCTAAGAGAACAGTCAAAAAATAAAAGGGTACTTAATCTGTTTGCTTATACCTGTTCGTTTTCTGTTGCAGCTATGCAAGGAGGGGCGGATTCTGTGGTGAATATAGATATGGCAAAATCTGCGATAGCAACCGGGCAGCGTAATCATGCCCTGAATGAGCTTGATATATCCAGAGTGAAATTTCTGCCTCATGATATTTTTCGTTCTACTCGAAAGCTTGAAAATTTTGGCTCTTATGATTTGGTGGTTATTGATCCACCTTCAAGGCAAAAAGGGAGTTTTGAAGCTGAAAAAGATTACGGACGTTTATTGGCAAAGTTAAAACCCATGCTTGCAGATAACGCAAAAGTACTGGCTTGTTTAAATGCACCTTATTTGGGTGAGGAATTTTTGGTCGATCTTTTTGATGAAAAACTGCCAGAACTAGCGTTAGTAGAGCGCCTGCCTCAACGAGAAGATTTTCCGGAGAAAGATTTGGCTTGTTGTTTGAAGATGCAGATATTTGGTGGTTAAGGGCGCCTTTGAAGAACATGAGCTGGTGTCGGAGCGGATAAACTACAAAATTTGCAGCCGGGAGCCCGCTCCTGCAAGTAGCTATATTACTCAGGCATCAAGCTATTAAGACGTTCAACAGTGTCTACATATTCATTCAGTAGGCGCGTCATAACATCTCGAACGGATTCAACCCCTTTAATTAGACCAACCACCTGACCGACGGGGTTAAATGCTACTTTTTGGCATTCTCCGGAGCCGGCATAATGATGGGTGCGACGTATGGCGTCAGCTGTGACCAGTCCTTGCAGTGGCATGCCCAGAGGTTCAGGATTACCTGCTGTTTCCCATGCATCTGTCCATTCGTTGCGTAGCATGCGACATGGCTTGCCAGTCCACGAACGAGAGCGAACAGTATCTTCTTCTGTTGCGTCAAAGTAGGATTGTTTTTGAGCAGGTTCGGCTTCAGCTTCTTCAACTGCAAGCCATAGCGAGCCTGTCCATACACCTGCTGCTCCCATACCCATGGCAGCGGCAACTTGTCGCCCATTGCCAACCCCTCCGGCAGCAAGTACAGGGGTGTTAACGGCATCAATAATTTGCGGCCATAAAACCATGGAACCTATTTCACCAGTATGTCCACCACCTTCAGTGCCTTGTGCGATAATAAAGTCCAGGCCTGCAGCTTCATGGGCTTTTGCCTGTTTAACTTTTCCGCACAATGCGCCCACAAGTCGCCTGGAATCCTGAATGCGTTTGATGATGTGATCAGGTGGTGTACCTAACGCATTGGCAATTAATCGACAATTTGGGCGGGTAAGTGCTTCGTCGACCATTAATGTCGCAATAGCTTCATTCCAGCCCAATAAACCCATCTCATCATCTTTATCTGGCCACTCTGGTACACCAGCTTCGGCAAGTAATTTCTTTGCAAAATCATGATGCTCTTGAGGAACCATCTTTTGAAGCATTTCTTCAAGTTTGTCGGGGTCCATTTCACCCATGCCTTCATATTTTTGTGGAATGACGATATCCACGCCATAGGGTAGGTCACCAATATGAGCGTCAATCCAGTCCAGTTCTTCCTTGAGCCTGTCAGGGCTAAACCCGACTGCCCCCAAAACACCGATGCCGCCAGCCTTGCTGACTGCAACAACAACGTCCCGACAATGAGTAAAAGCGAAGATGGGCAGGTCAATACCTAGCTTTTCTGATAGTTCTGAACGCATAGTGTCACCTCGTGTTTAATACAGCCGTTTGATTGATGTAAATTATGAAGAATAGAAAACAAAAAACAATGGCACTTAGCTATCAATATGTGTGACATAAACGGTCAAAACTGCCCAATTTTGTCTATTTAATCGCTAAAATGACCATAATAACCACTCATTGCGTGTTGTGTTGAATATTTTATGTTGATTGGGAGGGATAATTTTAATCAACTTATGTAAACTTGTGCGCTTCCATGATTTCTTGGTATTGAATAAAAGGTTCAGGGTATATGAAGGTTACAGTGTTTGGTTCTGGTTATGTCGGTCTTGTTACAGGGGCTTGTTTGGCTGAAGTAGGCAATCAGGTTTGTTGCGTCGATGTTGATGAGGCAAAAGTGGCTCGTCTGCAAAAAGGAGATATTCCTATCTTTGAGCCGGGTCTCGATCAGATTGTTCTCGATAATGTAGCCCGTGGCCAGTTGCAGTTTACGACTGATGCTAAAATGGCTGTTGATCATGGTGAGGTGATATTTATTGCTGTTGGTACACCACCGATGGAAGATGGATCAGCAGACCTGAAATACGTATTGACTGTTGCTGAGACGATTGGTAACTACCTTGATGATTTCAAGGTTGTTGTTGGTAAGTCGACAGTACCTGTAGGAACCTGCGATAAAGTTGAAGCGAAAATTGCCGAACAACTTTCTCGACGTCAATCTGATGTTTCATATAGTGTTGTATCCAATCCCGAGTTTTTGAAAGAAGGAAATGCGATTGAAGACTTTATGAAGCCTGATCGAATTATAATAGGTACGGATAATGATAAGGCTCAGAAGAAAATGTTAGAGCTTTATGCTCCCTTCAATCGTAACCATAATCGAGTTATGTTTATGGATAGACGTTCTTCTGAATTAACAAAATATGCTGCAAATGCCATGTTGGCGACAAAAATCAGTTTTATCAACGAGCTGTCAAATATAGCTGAAAGAGTAGGGGCTGATATTGAGCATGTGCGCCAGGGTATTGGTTCTGATCCAAGAATTGGTTACCAGTTTATTTATCCCGGCTGTGGCTACGGTGGCTCATGTTTCCCTAAAGATGTGAAAGCTTTGAAACACACTGCTGAAGAACTGGGTTATGACGCCGTGCTATTGGGTTCTGTCTGTGAGGTCAATGAAAAACAGAAGCGTAGTCTGGTTGAAAAAATATTGAATCATTATAATGATAATGTAAAAGGAAAAACATTTGCACTGTGGGGTTTGGCATTTAAGCCGGAGACTGATGATATGCGTGAGGCTTCAAGTCTTGTGCTTATGGAGGCACTCTGGAAAGCGGGTGCATCTATTCAGGCATATGATCCTGCCGCGATGGAAGAAGTTCAGTCGCTTTACCCGAATGAAGAAAGCTTGAAATTGGTTGGTACTAAAGAAGAAGCGCTTAAAGGTGCTGATGCACTGATTATTTGTACTGAATGGAAAGCATTCCGCTCACCGGATTTTGCATTGTTTGATCAAAACCTGACTGATAAAGCCATTTTTGATGGGCGTAATCTTTATGACCCTCAAATGCTTGCTGATAGAGGCTTAAGTTATTACGCCATTGGTAGAGGTTTATCAGTTAAGCAGCATTAATTGGAGCGGACTTCGCGGATGAGATCCGCTCCACAGTAAGGCTTTAGCCCGACAGCATAAACTAGTCGTCGTAACCAAGGTTGGGGCGCAACCACCTTTCTGTATCTGATATATTCATTCCCTTTCTTTTGGCAATAGATTCAACCTGGTCTTTACCAATATTGCCTATTGCAAAATATTTGCTATCGGGGTGAGAGAAATACCAGCCGCTAACAGAGGCTGCAGGTAACATGGCATAACTGTCAGTGAGGCTGACACCGATTTCCTTTTCAGCATCCAATAGTTTAAATAGTGTTGCCTTCTCGGTGTGGTCAGGGCAAGCAGGGTAGCCAGGAGCAGGGCGAATCCCCTGATACTTTTCACGTATCAAATCTTCATTGCTTAAGTTTTCATCAGTCACATAGCCCCAGAATTCAGTACGTACTTTTTTGTGCATGTACTCTGCCAGTGCCTCGGCCAGGCGATCTGCAAGTGCTTTAAGCATAATGGAGTTGTAGTCATCATGTTTTTCTTCATAAGCCTTTGCCAGCTTATCGACATTGATACCAGCTGTAACAACAAATCCGCCAACATAATCAGTAGTAGTGCCTTTAGGTGCTACAAGGTCAGCCAAACTGCCATTAGGTTTTCCTTCGGGCTTTTCGCTCTGTTGGCGCAAGTGATGTAAAGTTTCCAGCACCTCACCATTGTCATAATAAAGCTCAATGTCATCATCGTTAACCTGATTGGCAGGCCAGAAGCCTATTACGGCATTGGCAGTTAACAATTTTTTATCGATGATTTCTTTCAACATATCCTGGGCGTTATTAAATAACTCTTTAGCCTGTTCGCCAATAACTTTATCATCAAAAATACGTGGATACTTTCCTGCGAGTTCCCAGGTAATAAAAAATGGTGTCCAGTCAATGGTGTCCTTCAGTTCATACAAATCAATTTCGTGAAATGACTGTGTCCCGGTAAAGGTTGGAACAGGTGGAGTGTAATCATCCCAGTTGATATGTAATTTGTTTTTAATAGCCTGCTCATATGAAAGCAGTGATTTTTTGGATTTCGAATTGGCTCTGCGAATACGAACTGCTTCGTACTCTTCCTTAATGTCTTTGATATAACCTTCACGAAGTGTTTCGCTTACCAGGGAAGATGCTACCGATACAGCACGAGAAGCATCAGGCACATACACAATAGCATTGTTGTTATATCTGGGTTCAATCTTGATTGCGGTATGTGCTTTTGATGTTGTAGCGCCACCGATAATCAAAGGCACTTGATAATCAAGGCGTTGCATTTCACTGGCAACATGTACCATTTCATCAAGAGATGGAGTGATTAGTCCGCTTAGGCCAATAATGTCGGCGCCAATCTCTTTGGCCGTTTTCAATATATCGTCACAAGAAACCATGACGCCCATATCGATAACTTCAAAGTTGTTACACTGCATAACAACGCCTACGATGTTTTTTCCAATATCGTGTACGTCACCTTTTACAGTGGCCATTAATATTTTTCCGTTAGATTGTGAAGAGCCATCTTTCTCTGCTTCAATGAAAGGCATTAAATGTGCAACAGCCTGTTTCATTACCCTGGCAGATTTAACGACTTGAGGCAAAAACATCTTGCCTGCTCCAAATAGGTCACCAACAACATTCATACCGTCCATTAAAGGACCTTCAATTACCATGATGGGGCGATCAAAATTTTGGCGAGCTTCTTCGGTATCCTCGATAATAAATTTGGTGATACCTTTTACCAGAGCATGCTGAATACGTTTGCCAACATCCTGTTCGCGCCATGTCAGGTCTTCTTTTGAGGCTTGCATAGTGCCGTCGCCACGGTATTTCTCTGCGATATCAACCAGCTTTTCTGTAGCTTCGTCATTACGGTTAAGAACAACATCTTCAACAAGATCTTTGAGTTCCTTCGGTAAATCATCATACACAGCCAGTTGGCTGGCATTAACAATACCCATATCCATACCATTCTGAATGGCGTAATAAAGAAATACAGAGTGTATTGCTTCACGAACAGGGTTGTTACCTCTAAAAGAAAATGAAACGTTAGATACTCCTCCAGAGATCAGCGCCCCTGGCAGGTTTTCTTTAATCCATTTTGTGGCTTCAATAAAATCGACAGCATAGTTGTTGTGTTCTTCAATGCCTGTGGCTACAGCAAAAATATTTGGATCAAAGATAATGTCTTCTGGTTCAAAGCCAATTTGATTCACAAGAATGTCATAAGAGCGTTTACATATTTCAGTCTTGCGCTCAAACGTATCAGCCTGGCCGGCTTCATCAAAGGCCATTACAACAACGGCAGCACCATAGCGCAGACATTTTTTTGCATGACAAATAAACTGCTCTTCGCCTTCTTTTAAACTAATGGAGTTAACTATTGGCTTACCCTGAATGCATTTCAGTCCAGCCTCAATAACATTCCATTTGGAACTATCGACCATGATGGGAGCAGCACCGGTTGTAGGCTCAAGAGCCAGCAGGTTGAGAAAATGCACAATGGCTTTTTCAGCATCAAGCATGCCTTCATCCATGTTTATATCGATAATTTGAGCGCCATTTTCATGTTGCTCGCGGGCAACTTCCAGTGCTGTTTCAAAATCATCTTCGAGAATAAGGCGCTTGAATTTGGCTGATCCGGTCACATTGCATCGCTCACCAACATTCACAAATAGTGAGTCTTCGGTAATCGTGAATGCTTCAAGCCCACTTAGGCGGCAGGCTGGCTCAGGCTGAGTAATTTCACGGGGTTTTATACCTTCCATTGCTTTGCAGATGGCACGAATATAATCAGGGTTAGTACCACAGCAGCCACCTACGATATTAACC
>CBDUPD010000024.1:0-12228 GCA_965368985.1 uncultured Spongiibacteraceae bacterium
ACAGAAATTTTTCAATTATCGGAGTCTGATCAGCAGTTGTTAATGCAAGAGTCAGTATTTGTTTTACAAAAGATGCAAGTGCATTTTCAGGCTGACAAAATGAATGTTGCAGCGTTGGGGAATGTGGTTTCACAACTGCATATGCACCATATTGCTCGTTATAAAAAAGATGCGGCATGGCCAGGGCCGGTGTGGGGTGTTAATCCGGCTGTTACCTATGAGAGTGAAGAGCTGGATATTACTGTTGATACATTAAAGGCGCTATTTGCAGAGAGGCTTGAAACGAATTAGCTTAAAAGTTCTGGCGCTTATAGCGTTTCCGCTTCTCTCTCTTTGGTCATTCCCGCGAAGGTGGGAATCTTTTTGTATTATGTTTTATATCTGATTTGAAGTAGATTTCCGTTTTCACGGGAATGACAATAGAAAATTGCTTTCAGAAGTTTAATTTTCAGGCATAAAAAAAGGCATGTCATGAGACATGCCTTTTTATTTACAGTAACTCGGTCTTAGCTAGCCATTTCTTTTAGCTTGCTTAAAGGACGAATCTTAACAGCTCTTGATTTAGGCTTGGCTTTAAACATGGTTTCTTCGCCAGTGAAAGGATTAATACCCTTACGTGCTTTAGTTGCAGGCTTATCAACCACTTTAATTTTAAGAAGGCCAGGAAGACCGAATTCTCCACATGATTTCTTCTTAACGTGACGATCAATAACTACTGACAGTTCGTCAAGTACAGCTTGAACTTGCTTTTTGCTCAATTCAGTACTCTCTGAAATCTCGGTAATGATTTGAGTTTTAGTAAAACGTGCTGCAACAGCAGGAGTTTTACGTACAGGAGCTGCTTTAGGAGCTGCTTTTTTGGCGGGTGCTTTTTTAGCTGCTACTTTTTTAGCAGGTGCTTTTTTTGCAACTGCTTTTTTCTTGGCAGGAGCTTTTTTCTTTTTTGGAGCCATATTGATTCTCTTTTTTTAATTAAATATCCGTGGTATGGCAGCATGAGCCGTGTGACACTTGCCGTGTGTTTGTATTTATAGCATTTTCAACGCAGCACTCAAGTAAAAAAGCTAAAAAATAGGGGTTTTTTTGTTTTTTTTTGATTTAAATGCATTTTACGGCCTGTCTATGATGAAAATCTGCACACTTAGCTTTGTTACCCCAAAGGCATATTGCTATAATTGCGCGCTTTTACAAATATAAACAAGTAGCAATTACTGAAAACTGGTCGGGTATGTTTTATGCCAATTTATGAGTATCAATGTCAATCATGCGGGCATCAGATGGAAGCTCTGCAAAAGATGAGCGATGCTGTATTAACAGATTGTCCTGAATGTTCTGAATCAGCATTAAAAAAGATCATTTCTGCTGCGGGTTTTCGTCTAAAGGGCGAAGGCTGGTATGAGACAGATTTTAAATCGTCTGGACAAAAAAACCTTGCCGGTGAGAAATCATCAGGTTCAACTGAATAATCGGAGAATAATCTATGCGCACTGAATATTGTGGCGCTCTAAACAACAGCTTTATTGATCAAACTGTGACTCTATATGGCTGGGTCGATCGTCGCCGTGACCACGGTGGTGTTATTTTTATCGATTTGCGTGACCGTGAAGGCATTGTACAGGTGGTTTTTGACCCTGATACTGAAGAGCATTTTAAGAGAGCAGATACTGTTCGTAGTGAGTATGTACTGAAAGTTACCGGTCGTGTGCGTGCGCGTGATGAAGCGACAGTTAATGCTGATATGGCAACGGGTTCTATCGAGGTGTTAGGAAAAGAGCTTGAGGTTTTAAACCATTCTGAAACACCGCCGTTTCAATTGGATGCACACACCGAAGTGGGTGAAGAGGTGCGTTTAAAGTACCGTTATATGGATCTGCGTCGCAAAGAGATGCAAGATAAATTGCGTTTACGTTCAAAGATCACGTCATCTATTCGTAAGTTTCTCGACGCCAATGGCTTTCTTGATATCGAAACGCCTATTTTAACACGTGAAACACCTGAGGGTGCGCGCGATTACCTTGTGCCAAGTCGTACACATGATGGTAAGTTTTTTGCCCTGCCGCAATCACCACAGCTATTTAAGCAGTTGCTAATGGTTGCTGGTATGGACCGTTATTACCAGATTGCCCGTTGTTTTCGTGATGAAGATTTACGTGCTGATCGTCAGCCGGAATTTACCCAGATTGATATCGAGGCATCTTTCATCTCTGATGATGAAATTATGTCGATTACTGAAAAGATGGTTCGCGGTCTGTTTAGTGATGTTCTGAATGTGGAGTTGCCAGAGCTTCCTCGCATGACGTATGAAGAGGCTGTGCGTCGTTTTGGTATTGATCGCCCTGATCTGCGTATCCCTCTTGAGTTGGTAGATATTAAAGATCTGTTAACCGATGTTGAGTTTAAGGTGTTTTCTGGTCCTGCGAATGACCCTAAAGGTCGTATTGCTGCCATTAAGGTAACCGGCGGCAATGATAAGCTGACACGTAAGCAAATTGATGAATACACCAAATTTGTGGGTATCTATGGTGCCAAAGGTTTGGCATATATCAAGGTTAACGATAAAGATAAGCTAGAAGATGGTGATGATTGTGGTTTGCAGTCACCGATTGTTAAATTCTTGCCTGTTGCTGCACGCCAGGAAATTCTCAACCGTGTAGAGGCAGAGAACGGTGATCTGATTTTCTTTGGTGCTGATAAAGCGAAAATCGTTAATGAGTCATTAGCTGCGTTGCGCGTTAGACTTGGTGAAGATCTTGATTTGATCGAAACTGAATGGGCGCCTTTATGGGTTGTTGATTTCCCAATGTTTGAAGATGATGGTAAAGATGGCTTAACACCATTGCATCACCCATTCACAACACCGGCTTGTACGGCTGAAGAGCTTCGTGCAAATCCGGCTGAGGCAATCTCTGTTGCTTATGACATGATTTTGAATGGTACAGAATTGGGTGGTGGGTCTATTCGTATTCACGATGCAGAAATGCAGAAAGCAGTATTTGAAGTATTGAATATTGGTGAAGAAGAGCAGCGTGAGAAATTCGGTTTCTTGTTAGATGGTTTGAAATATGGTGCGCCTCCACACGGTGGTTTGGCATTTGGCCTCGATCGTCTGGTTATGCTGATGACAGGGTCTCACTCAATTCGTGATGTTATTGCTTTCCCTAAAACACAATCTGCGGGTTGTGTTATGACTGATGCACCGGGTGTTGTTAGTACCCATCATCTGAATGAGTTGAATATTCGCCTGCGTAAGAAAGAAAAACCAGCCGAGTAATTCACTGATATTACGAACGAAGTTTATTAAAAGGTGCTTTTTATAAGCGCCTTTTTTTATGGTTAATCATAATGATGTGTGAATAATTAAAAGTAATGTAAAAATATACAGTTGTTTGCAGACAATTCCCGAAACCTGTGTTTAAATAAACCTAATAATAAGGCTTTATACAGGCTTCAAATGGCAATTATTCTTGGTATAGATCCTGGTTCTCGAAAAACAGGATTTGGTGTTATTAATACCGCTGGTGATAAATGTGAATATCTCGCCAGTGGAGTGATACATGTTGCTGATTATGAATTTGCTGAGCGCCTTAAACGCATTTATGAATCCATTCAAATTATTATTCATGAACATGCTCCTCAGGTGATGGTAGTAGAGCAGGTATTTATGGCTAAAAATGCCAACTCTGCATTAAAGTTGGGGCAAGCACGTGGCGCTGCGATTACTGCAGGGGCAACAGCGGGTTTGGAGGTGGCAGAATATTCAGCTCGTCAAATCAAGCAGGCTGTTGTTGGCAGCGGAGCTGCCGATAAACTGCAAGTGCAGCATATGATTAAAGCATTACTAACACTCAATAAAACACCTCAGGAAGATGCGGCAGATGCGCTGGCTGCAGCTCTGTGTCATGCACATACTTATCGCAGTTTGATTAGAATGTCAGGTGCCAGGTCTCATAAAAGAAAAAGGCTAATACAATGATTGGACAAATATTGTGATTGGATGGTTAAAAGGACGCTTGATTGAAAAGCATGCACCAGAACTACTGGTGGATGTAAACGGTGTTGGCTATGAAGTGCAAGCACCGATGACGACATTTTATAAGCTGCCTGAGTCGGGTGAGATAGAACTTTATACTCATTTTGTGGTTCGGGAAGATGCCCAGTTGTTATATGGTTTTGCAACTAAAGATGAGCGCAGTTTGTTTCGTAGTTTGATTAAGGTAAATGGAGTTGGGCCCAAGTTGGGACTGGCTATATTATCAAGCATAGAGCCACAGGTTTTTGTCAGTTGTGTGCAAAATGACGATGTTAATGCTCTGGTTAAGATACCGGGCATCGGTAAGAAAACTGCTGAACGGTTGTTAGTAGAGATGAGGGACCGTTTGAAAGACTGGTTTGTCGAAGGAGATGCCAAATTATCAGATAATGATTTATTAATTAAGCCTTCTGCAGCAAACGTGATGTTCAATGAGGCTGAAAGTGCCTTGATTGCATTGGGTTATAAACCGGCAGAAGCCACAAAAATGATAGCTGTAGTTAAGTCTGATGAAATTGAAACTGCTGAAGATTTGATTAAGGCTGCATTGAAGCGCATGATTTGACGATTTGGAAGAGGTCACAATGATTGAAGATGACAGAATCATTACCCAGAGTGCGCAACATGACGATGTTCATGATCGTGCCGTCAGGCCAAAAACACTTGCTGAATACCGTGGTCAGCCTGTAGTTAAAGAGCAGATGGAAATCTTTATTACGGCTTCACGTAATAGAAATGAAGCGCTTGATCATACATTGATTTTTGGGCCTCCTGGCTTGGGAAAGACAACGTTGGCAAATATTATTGCCCATGAAATGGGGGTTTCGCTTAAGACAACTTCAGGCCCGGTATTAGAGAAGGCGGGTGATCTGGCAGCCATGATGACTAATCTTGAGGCAGGTGACGTGCTGTTTATTGATGAGATTCATCGCTTAAGCCCACATATAGAAGAAGTGTTATACCCTGCCATGGAAGATTACCAGCTTGATATTATGATAGGCGAGGGGCCGGCAGCCCGTTCAATAAAGCTTGATTTGCCTCCATTTACTCTGGTTGGAGCCACTACCCGTGCAGGTTTGTTGACAGCACCACTTCGTGACCGTTTTGGTATTGTGCAGCGGCTGGAATATTATTCTACTGAAGATCTGACGCATATCGTTGAGCGAGCGGCTGGAATTCTTGATATAAAAATTGATCATGGAGGAGCAACTGAAATAGCTCGCAGGTCGCGTGGTACTCCCAGAATTGCCAACCGTTTATTGCGCAGGGTGCGCGACTATGCGGAAGTGAAAGCTGATGGAAGTGTTATTCAGGAGATTGCAGACAAGGCTCTTGATATGTTGAATGTTGACGAGCGTGGATTTGATCATATGGATAGACGTTTATTGATGACAATGATCGATAAATTTGAAGGCGGGCCAGTCGGGGTAGATAGTATAGCTGCAGCTATTAGTGAAGAGCGTGGTACTATAGAAGATGTGTTAGAGCCATATCTTATTCAGCAGGGTTATATCATGCGTACATCACGAGGGCGAATGGTGACAAATCTTGCGTATCAACATTTTGGTATTGTAAACCCTGATGGTCGTTCTTCTATTCAGGTTGATTTGGGGTTGGAGTCTGATGAGTAAGGAGTTATTACAACAGCCGCTTGCTGAATTTTATTGGCCTCTGCGTGCCTATATGGAAGATACCGATGCCGGCGGTATTGTTTATCATGTTAATTATTTGAAATTTATGGAGAGGGCCCGAACAGAATGTTTGCGGGCGCTAGGTTTTGACAAGCAATTTATTTTTGAGCTTGATTCGATGTTTGTGGTTCATTCTCTGTCAGTTGACTATAAAATACCTGCACAATTAGACGAAGAGCTCATTGTTGAAGCGCATATCATGCAATTAAAGCGAACTTCGATTATATTTCGACAGAACATCATTAGAGAAAATGAATTATTGTGTCAGGCAGATGTCAAAATAGCCTGTGTGAGTAAAGCGGCAATGCGCCCCGTAGCGATGCCTGAAGCCATGTATAAAGCGTTAATTGATTACACGCAACTATAGGAGTTTTTTGTGAACGAATCTCTATCCTTCTGGAGTTTGGTGACTAATGCAGGTTTTGTTGTGCAGGCGGTCATGTTTATTTTATTTGCGGCTTCGGTGACTTCATGGGCCATGATTGTTCAGCGGTTTTTATATTTTCGTCAAGCAAAAAGTACGATGACGGCTTTTGAGAATGAGTTCTGGTCAGGAGTTGACTTGTCTGAGCTCTATCGGCGTCAGGCTAATTCTGCAGATGTTAGTGGTGGCGAAGCTATTTTTCGTGCGGGGTTTAAAGAGTATACACGGTTGAGACAGCAGTCCGGAGCTGATGGAGAGGCTGTGATGGAAGGTTGTCAGCGTGCCATGCGAGTAGCGTTATCACGAGAAGAAGAGAAGCTTGATAAACATTTGGCTTTTTTGGCGACAGTAGGTTCAACAAGCCCATATGTTGGTTTGTTTGGTACAGTATGGGGAATCATGAACTCCTTCCGTAGTCTGGCTAATGTGCAGCAGGCTACTATTGCTACTGTGGCTCCTGGTATTTCAGAAGCATTAATTGCAACTGCTATTGGTTTGTTTGCTGCTATACCAGCGGTTATAGCCTATAACCGTTTTGCTACACGTTCAGACACGCTGTTAAAAGGTTATCAAACGTTTTTGGATGAGTTCTCAAGTATATTGCACCGTCAGGCGCACACCCGACGTAGAGAGATAGATTGATATGGCTAGCTCAAAGCGTCGTCTGGCTTCAGATATCAATGTTGTACCTTATATTGATGTCATGTTGGTATTACTGGTTATTTTTATGGTGACAGCACCTATGCTTTCGCAAGGGGTGAAAGTTGAGTTGCCCGAGGCTAACGCCAAACCACTTGATACAAAAAAAGATGAGCCTTTAATTGTGTCGATAAAACCAGATGGAACTTTGTATCTGAATCTGGGAAAGAACCAGGAGACAGCCAGGCCGCTCAAAGAAATACAGGAAACGGTAAGAAAAATTGTAAAATCAAAGCCTGATACTGCTGTGCTTGTATGGGGTGATCATCGGGTTGCCTATGGCAAGGTAGTATCATTGATGACGCAGCTACAACAAGCTGGCGTGGTTCAGGTTGGGTTGGTGACGGAGCCGGCAAAATAAATGTTGTGGTTGCGCGAATATTCTATACCTCTTGCAACAACGTTGGTGTTGCATTTGGTGTTGCTGATCTGGTTGACGAGTGATTTTGCCGGTAAGTCGAAGCAGTTTGAAATAAAAGAACCCAAGTTTATCAAGGCGAGTCTGGTTAAGCTCAAGCCTCAAAAGAAAGAGGTTGTTAAAAAGCCACCACAAAAACCAAAGGTGAAGCCGAAAAAAACAGAACCCAAAGTTAAGCCGAAAGTTAAGCCCAAGGTAGTCAAGCCAGATCCAGGAATAGCCCAACAAAAAAAGGCGGCTGAAGCAAAAAGGCTTAAGCAGATCGAGGCGGATCGTTTAAAAAAAGAACAGATTGAAAAAGAGCGTCTTAAGCAAGAGCAGCTGGAAAAGCTACAGCAAGAAGAGCAGCAGCGAAGAGAAGACGATCTGTTGAGTAATCTTGAAGATGAAGAGTTGGTTGAAGATGCAGCAGAAGATGAGCTGACAGCTCAGAGTTATATCAGCTTTATTCAAAGGGCAGTTCAATCAAAATGGAATCGACCACCTAGTGCGCGTAATGGTATGCAGGTATTATTGAATATTCAGTTGATACCGACAGGTGATGTGGTTAGTGTAACTGTTGCCAAGTCGAGTGGTAATGATGCTTTTGATCGTTCAGCTGTTGCTGCAGTTGAAAAAGCTGAAAGCTTCCCTGAACTGACAGAGCTTGAATCAAGAATATTTGAACAATACTATCGCCGATTTACCCTGTTATTTAAGCCAGAGGATTTACGTTTGTGAGACATTTTTATTTATTGTTGATTAGCTTAATCATGCCATTGTTGGCAAATGCCGAATTGATGATTGAGATTACTCAGGGTGTTGAAAATCCTACTCCGGTGGCTATTAGTCCTTTTTCATGGCAAGGAAGTGATGTGTTACCAGAAGATGTTTCGGCTATTGTTCAATCTGATCTTGAGCGTAGTGGTCTGTTTGATCTTATGCCTAAAGAAGATATGTTAAGTTACCCTGATAGACCGCAAAATGTTTTTTATCGGGACTGGCGAGCTTTGGGGCGTGAATATCTACTTGTTGGGCGTATGTACCCGGTAGGGGATGATATAGAGGTTAAGTACTTCCTGTTTGATATTATTCGCCAGAAAACGCTGATTGATTATACGTTGAAAACATCGCGTAATGGTTTGCGTGACCTTGCTCACCTTATCAGTGACAGAGTATTTGAGAAAATTACCAATATTCGTGGCGCTTTTTCTACAAAAATGATGTATGTCTCGGGTAAGGTATTGGGTGGTGGACAATACAATTATCAGCTTTATGTTGCCGATGCTGATGGCGAGCGATCCCAGCGGGTGCTTAATTCAAGTGAGCCCATTGTTTCACCGACATGGTCACCCGATGGCAAGAAAATTGCCTATGCTTCTTTTGAAAATGGTCGGCCGGCCATCTATACGCATACACTGGCCACGGGAGAGAGAGAGAAGTTAACCAATTTCAAAGGTATTAATAGTAGTCCGGCATTTTCGCCTGATGGAGGCGAGCTTGCATTGGTCTTGTCTAAAGATGGGAGTCCGGATATCTATATCATGAACCTTGAGACGAAGGCCTTACGCAAGATTGCGGCACATGATTTTGCCATTGATACTGAGCCACAGTGGATGCCTGATGGCCAGTCTTTGGTATTTACATCAAATCGGGGTGGAAAACCGCAGATTTATCAGGTGAATATTAATGGAGGCAGTGTCAAACGTTTGACATATGATGGTGATTATAATGCGCGAGCGAGACCTATTCCTGATGGTTCGGGCTTGATTATCGTTCATAGAAAAAATGGCCAGTTTCATATTGCCCGTTTTGAGCCCAAACGTAACAGGGTGCATGTGTTAACCAGTACTAAATTAGATGAATCGCCTAGTATCGCGGCTAATGGAATTATGGTAATGTATGCAACAAAGCGAGCTGATCAGGGTATACTGGCTGCCGTATCGATTGATGGGCGTGTGAAATTTAGCCTGCCGTCTCAAGGGCGAGATGTACGTGAGCCGGCATGGTCACCTTTTCTAAATTAAGAAATAAGCAATAAAAATTAGGTGGGGAATCTAATGGAAAAATCAAAGAAATTGAACTTTTTGGCTGTAGTACTAGCTTCAGTATTACTTGCTTCATGTAGTGGATCTGATACACCTGAAGAGGGTAGCCCGGGTGGCGCTGGCGCTGACAGTACACAAGGTGCAGATGGAGCAGCTGTAACTCCAATGACAGGTGAAACTGTAGAAGGTAGTGAGGGCTCTGGTTCTGATAAGCCTCCAGTGACTGTAGATGATATGCCTACAGTATTCTATTTTGATTTTGATAAGTCGGCTTTATCAGCTGATGTGCGTGAAGAGCTTGATATTGTTGCTTCACTGTTAAAGGTTTCTGGTGCTAGCGTACGTTTACTTGGGCATGCTGATGAGCGTGGAACACGTGAATATAACCTGGCTTTGGGTGAGCGTCGTGCCAAAGCAGTTCAAAGCTACTTGAGTGTTCAGGGTGTTGATAAAAGTAAGCTTGAAGTTATTAGCTACGGTGAAGAAAAACCTGCTGATGCTGCAAGTAATGAAGCTGCATGGGCTAAAAACCGTCGTGTTGAGATAGCTCAGTAATAGTTGTTTTGTAAAAACCGCTATGAACAAACTATATATCTATATTTCAAGATTGGTGATGGGAGCGAACTTGATGTTCGCTCTTGTTGTTTCTGCGCATGCACAAGTTGCTGTTGTTGATGCTGTTTCTACGCAGCAGGCTGCAGCGGCTCAAGAAGTTGAAGCCTCTAATAAAGTCAATGCTGAGCTTATGTATCAGTTACAGCTGTTGCAAGAGGAGGTTATGCAGATGCGTGGCATTCTCGAAGAGCAGCAGCATGAGCTAAGCATTCTCAAGCAGCAGCGTCTTGATGATTACGTCAATCTTGATAAGCGTCTTTCCGAATTAAGTCGTCAGCCATCTGTGGAAACTTCTGCAGCACTGCCTTTAGAATCGTCAGAATCTGATGCGGCTTCGACAATTCCGGCTTCCAGTCCCCTGGTAGCCAAAAAGCAGGAAGACAAACAAGAGTTTAATGCAGCTTATGAGCTTGTTAAGCAAAGAAAACTTGATGAAGCCAAAGAGGCTTTTGCTGCATTTCTGAAAAAATATCCTGAAAGTAATTATAGCCCGAATGCTTATTATTGGTCAGGTGCTTTGTACTTTATCGATGGTAACTATCCCAAGGCAAAAACTTATTTTCATACTGTAGTATCCAAATATAAAGAGCATAGCAAATACCCTGAGGCTCTATATAAATTGGCTGAAATTAACTATGAATTGGGCGATAGAGATACGGCAAAATCTCAAATGGAAGAGCTCGTTGAAAAGCATAGTGAAACATCTGTGAATACTGTGCGTAAGGCGCGTAGTTTTCTGCAAAAACATTACCTCTAGTCACTCAGGCTGAATAATGATGCCTGAGCTGAGAATCACAGAGATTTTCTATTCCCTGCAAGGTGAAACAAAAACTGTTGGTTTGCCAACAGTTTTTATTCGTCTAACGGGCTGTCCGCTTAGGTGTGGTTACTGCGATACTGAATACGCATTTAGTGGTGGAGCGCAAAAGTCTATTGTCGATATTATTGCCCAGGTAAAGTCCTTTAACCCCCGTTTTATTACTGTTACTGGTGGGGAGCCTTTGGCTCAGCCTAATTGTAAGCAACTCTTAGCAGAGCTTTGTGATTTGGGTTTTGATGTGTCACTTGAAACCGGGGGGGCTTTATCAATAGAGGGTGTTGATGAGCGAGTTTCGATTGTACTTGATTTAAAAACACCTGCTTCAGGAGAGAGCGAGCGTAATATGTACTCCAATATTGATCTGGTGAAACAACAAGACCAGATTAAATTTGTGATTTGTAATCGAGACGATTATCTGTGGGCCAGTTTCAAGATTGATGAGCTCAAACTCACTGAAAAAGTGACTGAGATACTGTTTTCACCAAGCTTTAGTGAAATCTCGGCTACTGACCTTGCTGACTGGATATTAAAAGATAATCTCCCTGTGCGTATGCAGTTGCAATTACATAAGCTGCTTTGGCAAGATGAGCCTGGGCGATAGATTGTAGAGAGAGATCATGAAGCGAGCGATTGTATTGGCCTCAGGTGGGCTGGATTCATCAACAGTATTGGCTATAGCACAAGCTGAAGGTTATGAGTGTTACACCCTCAGTTTTGATTATGGCCAAAGGCATAAGGCAGAATTAAAAGCTGCGAAAGAAGTAGCTGCTACAATGGGAGCTGTTGAGCATAGAACGGTTAAGCTGGACTTATCAGCTATCGGAGGCTCTGCTTTAACAGATTTTTCAATGAATGTTCCTGAAGAGCAAACAGAAGGTATTCCAGTGACTTATGTGCCTGCTCGTAACACGGTGTTTCTCTCTTACGCGCTGGCATGGGCAGAGGTACTGCAGGCTAATGATATTTTCATTGGTGTTAATGCGGTTGATTATTCGGGTTATCCTGATTGTCGGCCTGAATATATTGAAGCATTTGAGAAAATGGCCAATCTGGCTACAAAAGCGGGCGTAGAAAATCATAGGTTGCAAATAAGAGCTCCACTGATTGATTTAAGTAAATCTGACATTATTAAAAAGGGTAATGAGCTAGGCGTTGATTACAGTAAGACAGTTTCTTGCTATCAGGCTAGTAGTGAGGGTTTGGCTTGTGGAAAATGTGAAAGTTGCCGTTTGAGAAAAACGGGTTTTGAGCAGTCAGGTGTTGCAGATCCAACACGTTATCAAAGTTGAGAGTTAAAAAGTCTTTAATGCTTAAAAAAATGTTGCGATATCATCAAAAATCATTATGATATGCGCCTCCTTGGGTCGTTAGCTCAGTCGGTAGAGCAGTTGGCTTTTAACCAATTGGTCGTGCGTTCGAATCGCACACGACCCACCATATCCCATAAAAAAACCACCCACTAGGGTGGTTTTTTTATGGGACTGTGAAAAGTTGTGAGTTATCT
>CBDUPD010000025.1:0-12178 GCA_965368985.1 uncultured Spongiibacteraceae bacterium
GATTAACTCTAGCTCGGCAGTATCAAGATTTTCACGCTTGGGCGCAAACTGCATATCTTCAGGCATGCAATAAGTACAACGAAAGTTACAGCGGTCTGTTAAAGAGACGCGTAAATAATCAATATGTCTGCCGTGCTGATCAATTAACATAGTGTCATTTTTAGTCACAAAGACTCAAGTAGTGCCTGATAATCACCAGGCGTATTTATATTGCTATAAAATATCGAATCAGGAGAAACATCTACCACTATAGTATTAAGTGTTTTATACCACCTCATAACCGAGCGGTCTCCTTGCTCCAAGTATACCAGTAAACTCTCTTTGAGTTGCGTATTTATCATCGCCAACAACGGTTGTAATCTACCATCAATTTGCAGATATGCAACATCGGCTCCTGATTCTTCTATTGCCCTACATAAGTTATGTTTTATTTCAGAGGTAAAACCATAGTTATCGCATGTCATCACCCACAAATAATCTGCAGTCGACATTTGCATTGCCGCAAGAAGCCCTGACAAGGGCCCCTCGGAACTACTGTAAAAATCTTTAATAATTGAAACTTTTTGATCTGCGCCAACCGGGGGCTGCTCACCCCGCGCAATGATGAGTTGATTTACCTCAGGCATCATCATCTCGATTTCATAGGAGACCAGGGTTTTATTGGCGACCATAAGACTGGCTTTATCTCGCCCCATACGACGACTTTGACCACCAGCTAAAATAAGACCATCAACAATCACAATTAATTAACCTGTTTGACACTCAACTGAACAAGAATTGGTAATATAAATACCCTGAATGATAAGTAGTAGTTAAATTTATCATGAGCATTATACCTTTAAGAAATTAAGTTTTGGTATACTTGGCCACAGACTACCAACTTACCACTGTGTATTACAACCATCAGGGCATACCATGAAACATATATCCATACTATCTATCTTGTTATTTATCAGCTCTTTTACCTATGCCAGTGAGCTTGAATTTGCCCTTAGTGATGACTCTATCGAGACAAGCTACCAGTCACTTTATGCCGGAAATTTCGGCACGACAATATCGTGGTTACATGCAGACGTAGATGAAGACTACGCTGCAGATGACCTGAAAAGTGATACCGCAGGTATTGGCCTCTATGCTCACGGCAAAACCGGAAATATTCGCACCCATCTTGGCGGAAAGGCATTTTGGCTGCATACCAAATCAAATACCCAAAAAGACAATAAGAATGACATGCACGGCATTGCATTGGGTGGAGCAATAGATGCCTATATTATTCCCAAGCTTTTTATTAAGGCTAATGCGCTCTATGCACCCGACATTCTTACTGGCGGTGATTTTGAAAATTATATAGAGCTTGGCGCAAGAGTCGCTTATCAGGTACTTCCCAATGCAGCAGTTTTTGTTGGCTATCGCTTTATTGAAGCTGAGATTGACGATAAAGATCTAGAGATCTATCAAGGCGGGTTTATCGGGTTTAACTTTAGAATCTAGCCCCCGCCTTTCATTTCAAACAAACGCCTAATGCCTGAAATAGACCTCAAGGCGGAACGAGATAGAAGCCAGATCATTGAAGTCATTAGCCTCTGCCCATGTAACATCCGGAATAATTTCACCGTATAGCCAGTTACTATGCAGCCGGCGACGATAGCGTACATCCACAAAATAACTTTTAACATGCGACCCCGGGTGCTCTTCATAAAAGCCGCCCGCCCTATATGTAAAAGCATCCCTGCCAGAAGCGCTGTGATGAAAAGAGACTATCTCACCAAACTCCAACTCCTGCCCCTCATGCCGCCACTGCATATCCATCAAATTGGTAAAAGACCAGTCTTCTCCTAACCGCCGATGAAGATTAAAGCGAGAACGCTCTCCAAAACCTTCTTCATGAAAATAATAGACAGAATGACGCACCCTTGCACTCCAGGCCTCATTCAATTTGTAGCCTCTTTGCATATTAAACCGCACAAAAGAATTCAAGGGTAAGGGAGCCTTAACACCTACATCAAAGTCACTCTTCCAATTATTCCACTCATCCAGCATCACCCTGAGGGCACCCACTGAACCATCGGTATTTCTTATGGAATTATCATCACTTTCCCGATTCTGGTTTTGCTCTTCAAGCGATTCAAACTCATCGGGATCTGTCTCAAAAATTAATGCCCAGCGATTCTCGGTTTTTGGCAGGTCAACTTTCAGCTTTAAATCATTTTTAGGGTAGGTATGCCCTCCTTCTTCCAAAACTTGCGCCAAACGTAATTTCAAATAACTCTCATTAACAATATCCTCATCATCTTGTGAAAGAAAATCATCAACAGACCCCGTCATGGCCTTGATAGCCTTACTGACAAATAACCGGGGCGCTTCTATCCAGGCTGGAGTTTCTTCATAATTTTCATCAGAATAAGCAGCAACGACTAAACCTGCATCACCCCACAAACAGAGCCCCGCAAGAAAAAAAAATGCCTTCTTCTGCAACAAAACTAACAATCTCATATTTACATCATAGAGCTTACCATACAGTATTTCATAGATTGAAAAGGTATATAGAATCAAAAAATCCGGAATTACTGACAGAAACAATGACAATCTACACCAATAAGTTGATTTTATGGTAGAGTATTGGGCGTTTTATCGATTGAATTAGCATTTATGAAAGAACTCAAAATACTCACTATTATCACTGCCTGCCTGCTGGGCAGCAGCTGTGGCTATATTATTGAAAAACAGACCAATAAGGCCGCGCAGCGTCTGTCTGATACGTTTTTAAACTATGAAGACCCTGCAACAGTTTCAGCTGCCATGCCAACATTTCTGATTCTGATTGACAGCATCGCCAATACTGAAGATGCAGGAGCCAGCTCACAGTTATCAGCTGCACAAATGTACGGTGCCTATAGCGGTGCGTTTGTTACCGATATAAATCGTCAAAAAATACTCACCACCAAAGCCCTGACTTACGCCCGGCAAGGTAGCTGTAAAAAAGACAAGTCATGGTGCAACTTGAACAAACTGGACAACAAACAGTTTTCCGATTTTATTGAACAACTCAATGACAAAGATGTAGAACTCACTTATGCCTATGCCGTGGCATGGCTTGGCTATATTCAGTCCCATGGTGATGACTGGAACGTTGTTGCCGACCTCTCTAAAGCAAAACTGTTACTGGAATCTGTCATTACTCATAACGAGAGTTATGATAACGCCGGCGCACATCTTTACCTGGCAGCCATCGCTACAAGCCTGCCTCCCGCCCTTGGCGGCAAACCCGAAATAGGCAAGCATCATTTTGAACGTGCCATCGAACTTACCGAAGGGAAACATTTTTTGGTAAAGGTTGAATATGCCCGCCGCTATGCCCGCCTGATGTTTGACCAGGAGCTACATCACCAGTTACTCACAGATGTATTGGCTGCTGATCCACAACAGGAGGGTCTAACGCTAATGAACACATGGGCACAACAGGAAGCAAAAAAATTACTGGATGATGAATCATACTACTTTGACTAAGAACTCTATTAAAATCAGGAACACTATGCGCCATTTATTAATCTGTCTATTAGCCACGATAACGTTTAGCCTTAGCACCTTAAGCTATGCAAAAACATTCAAGATAGCCACCATATCTCCAAACGGTTCTCTCTGGATGACAACCATGCAAGATGCAGCAACAGTTATTTCAGAAAAAACCGAAAAGCGAGTTAACTTCCGCTTTTACCCGGGCGGAGTTATGGGCAATGACAGCGCTGTATTAAAGAAAATACGCATTGGTCAATTACAAGGCGCAGTCTTCTCAGGCGGCGCTCTTGCTCCACAAGCACCCAATACACAGATCTATAATATCCCTTTATTATTCAACTCTTATGAAGAAGTTGATTATGTTCGTAAACATATGGATGCAGATATTGAAAAAGAATTCGAAAAAGCCGGCTTTGTTAATTTTGGACTCATAGAAGGCGGATTTGCCTATATCATGTCAAAGAAGCCCATCGCTGATGCCGACGAATTGCGTAAAAACAAGGTTTGGGCACCTAGCGATGACCCAGCCTCACAATCAGCCGCTGAAACATTTAACTTTGCACCCACAACCCTGTCGATTGGTGATGTTCTTACCGGCTTACAAACAGATATGATCAATACTATTACTGCATCACCGATAGCTGCTATTGCTTTACAGTGGCACACTCAGGTTAATTATATTACTGACTTACCTATTGCCTACTTTCTGGCGCTGATGGCTGTAGACCAAAAAGCCTTTAATAAGATTTCACCAGAAGATCAAAAAATAGTTCGTAGCGTTATGCGTGAGGCATTTTTAAAAATGGATGCTCAAAACCGCAAAGATAACGAAAATGCATTTACCGCTCTCAAAACACAGGGCATCAAAATGGTAACGCCTACTGATGAGCAGGTAAAAGTATGGAAAGATAAAACTGCGAAAGCGGCAAAAATATTTGCCGATCGCGGCAACATAGACCAGTCATTTCAGGATAGAATCAATCAGCTTCTTGCAGAATTCCGCAACCACCCTGCCAATGCCAGCAATCAATAAACCATTACAAAAAACGCTTAAACTGCTTCACTCTTTTGAAGATGGAGCATTGATATTATTGGTGATTACCATAATCGCACTCAGCTGCTCGCAAATAATATTACGCAATCTGGGCATTGGCGGAATGACCTGGAGTGAACCGGCAATAAGAGCCAATGTACTCTGGCTGGCCATGTTTGGCGCACTTCATGCCAGTCGCCAGCAGAACCATATTTCCATCAACATCATGTCACATTACCTTACTGAAAAAGCACATAAGGTCATTCATTTTCTGGTTTCGATCAGTTGTACATTTATATGTAGCACCGCCGCTTATTACAGCTTGTTATTTGTCAAGAACGAACAGGAAAGTGACGTTGTTGCTTTTTTAAATATTCCCGCATGGATTCTGGAAGCAATTATTCCATACACTCTCACTATTATTGCCATACGCTTTCTATTCCACTCATTACACTTGCCAGAAAATCATGTCGACGATATTTAGCTTTATAGTCATTATGTCGCTGGCCATTGCTGGCGCTCCCATATTTGTTGTCATACTTGCAGGAGCCATGGCGGGATTCTTCATATCCGATATTCCCCTTGAAGTAGTCGCGATTGAAATCTACCGTATTGCCGACACCCCCCTTTTGGTAGCACTCCCCCTGTTTACGCTGGCCGGTTATATCCTTGCAGAAAGCAATACCTCTAAACGTCTGGTTAATATTAGCCAGGCTTTAATTGGCTGGGCACCAGGAGGCCTATCAATCATAGGCTTTATTACCTGTGCCTTATTTACAGCATTCACCGGAGCCTCCGGGGTAACCATTGTTGCCATTGGTGCCCTGCTATATCCCGCACTACAACAAGTCGGCTACAGTCAACGCTTTAGCCTTGGCTTAATAACCAGTTCAGGAAGTCTGGGGCTACTATTAGCCCCCTCTCTACCATTAATTCTCTATGGCATCATCGCACAACAAATGGGTGTTGGTGAGCCTTTTACTATTCACGACCTGTTTATTGCAGGCGCCCTACCTGCATTACTTATGATCGTCCTGTTATCACTTTATAGCTTGTGGTCAAACCGCCACCAGAACATTGAGCGACAAGCGTTCGACAAGGAAACCCTTAAAAAAGCAGTGTGGGAAGCAAAGTGGGAAATTCCTCTACCGTTTATTGTTTTGTTTGGTATTTATGGTGGCATTTTTGCAGTATCTGAAACCGCTGCTGTTGCTGTCATCTATGTTGCTATCGTTGAAGTTCTTATCTATCGAGAAATTCCGTTTAAGGCTATTCCCCCACTATTAATAAAATCAATGACCATGGTTGGTGGCATTATTCTGATACTCGCCACCTCTCTTGCACTCACTAACGTGTTAATAGATACGCGGGTACCAGACCAACTATTTGAATATATGCAACAACATATCTCCAGCAGAGTCGGTTTTCTGATATTACTGAATACCTTCTTGTTGGTACTTGGCGCAATACTCGATATTTTTTCAGTCATTGTTATCATAGTGCCACTGATACTACCCATTGCCATATCCTATGGCATACATCCGGTTCATCTGGGCATTATCTTTTTGGCCAATATGCAAATCGGTTATTTTACTCCACCAGTAGGCATGAACCTTTTTATTGCCAGCTACCGGTTTAAAAAGCCGATTACCGAACTTTATAAGGCCTGTATTCCATTTATGCTGGTTTTACTGTTTGCGGTATTATTAATCACCTATATACCATCCATTAGCCTAGTATTTTTATAATTATTATTAGCAGGAACGATAATGAATCAAACCTTCTCCAAAACCATAAGAGGCATCAAGTATATCTGGAATGTTGACAGCCTGATTGAAGAGTCCAGAGAATTTGAAATCAAGGAAGTCGATATGAATGATATACCGCAACTTGATGAGGTCATATGGTTTAATAATCATAAGAAGAAACCCACCATCAGAAATACCGCTGAACACATGCAAAGAGCGCTAAAGGCCGACCTGGATTTTCCCATTATTCTGGCACCTGACGGCAGCTTGATGGATGGCGGTCACCGTATAGCCAAAGCATTACTGCAAGGTGATAAAACAATCAAAGCCGTTCAGTTTGAGAAATACCCAAAACCACAATCTTCCATGGAAGACGGCTTGCTTAGAATGGGCAAACATGCCATGCCTGTTACCATTGACAAGTAACACTAAGTAGCTCTTTATTATCTGGCCCTACTGGTAGTATAGAAAATATCAATGTTTCCACTGTTTGCATCCCTCACATTCAAGAACTTTCTTTTTCTCTTCTGCACAAACTGTTCTATTATAAGTGACGGTGACAGGCTATTATTTAAGCCAACAGGAGTGACTCATGAGTAAAATAACTTTCTACCCTCTCATTGTTGTATTGTTATTGACCGGCAGCGGATTTTATTTTCTATACTCACAAAAAGCCCAACTTGCGACAGATGTCGACCTACTGAAAGATCAGGTTGATATCATCAAAAAAGAAAACCGCAACCTGAATATCCGCATCAGGGCGCTTGAAGACAGCTCTATTAAAAACATGACGCAAAGGGCAAGTAAAACCATCCAGCAAACAGTCGACACTGTACTCAATGCCATTGACCAGAGAGTGGAAGAAGCCAGGCGCCTAAATGAAAAACCTCAACAATCGACCGAAAATGACACCGATACCACTTCAGGAAACCCACAATGAAACTGACAATTAGACAACTACTCACCACCCTTCTGATTATATTAGGCTCTATTAATTATGCCGTAGCTGACACTGTCTGGATTGATGTACGCAGCACACAAGAACATACAGAAAGTAATATTGCCGGAGATATCAATATTATACATACCGATATCAAGGCCGAGATTACCAAACATGTCAGTAATAAAGATACTGAAATTAAACTTTATTGCCGCAGCGGAAAACGCGCAGGAATCGCTTTAAAACAACTAAAAGAGATGGGATACACTAACGTAACTAACGTTGGCGGCATAGAAGATGCCAGGGCAGCACGAAAGCAGGAAAACAAATAACCCATTCAAACCTGACTAAACAAGACCAGACTTGATCAATAGCGCTTCAAGTCGGTCTATCTCTTCTATATCAGCAGTCGTTGGCACCAGAAATATCTCATCAAGAGCCAATTGCTGCATACCATACAAGGCCTCTTCAACTGCCTCTATGGAAAATCGTGTCATGGTATCAGCGGTATTTCTCGCCTCTTCCTCACCAAATGTCAGCATGTAATTATGCACATAATTTTTCAGTCTTTGCTCAGAGTTATCCGCCAGCGAATACCAGAATCCGCCAACCAGATAAGGCTTACCCTCACGCTGCGCCTCTTGCCAATGCTGCCCGGCAGATGAGACAAAATATTCAGCCAACTTCACATCACCATTCATCGAAAAGCTGTAAAACCCGTCGCTCCACTTTGCAGCTCGCGCCATAGCCTTGGGCCACATACTACCCGCCAAAATGGACGGCCCCTCTTTCTGTACAGGTCTTGGACCCACTTCATCAGCCCCTTCAAACGGCGGTTCACCTCGCCAGATACGCTTCATCTCATTCACTTGCTCATCCATACGCTGATGGCGCCTGGCAAAAGAAGCACCTACCGCCTGATAATCTGCTTTACGACCACCTACACCGACCGTCATGGTTACCCTTCCCTGCGAAAGCACATCAAGTGTGGCTATCTCTTTAGCGGCCCATACAGCTGAGTGCATTGGCAATACATACAACGAAGGTACTATTTGCACACGTTCAGTCACCGCAGCTGCAAAAGCCAACATATTGCGCATTTCTAATGTGTAACCTGTTATTCGCTCACCGCAAGAGATACTCGAAAAAGGCCCATCATCGATGCGCTTGCACCAACTTATCACCTCATTACGACCAAAGTCTTTTTCCATATAGGGCAAACAGATTCCAAATTTCATGAGTACCTTCTCATTATCATGTCAACAAACCACAGCATAAAAATTTATTATTAATAATCACACACCCGTTCGGATGATGATTTATAATAGGGCTCATATTCATTGTAGTTGCAAAGCTGCAAATCAGGCGTAAGATTTCATGGAAAGCAGGCATATTTTAATCACAGGGTGCTCTTCTGGTATTGGCAGGGCATGTGCGATACTTTTTGCAGATAATGACTGGAAGGTATTTGCCACTGTGCGCAAATCATCTGATGCTGAATCGCTTAAAGATATTGGAAAATCCAATATCATTCCGGTTTTTATGGATGTAAATGATCAGTCCAGCATCGACTCTCTTTTTAAAAAAGTCCAGGAAGCAGTCAGTGACAAGGGGCTCGACGCTCTTATAAATAATGCATCTATAAGCATTTCTCTTCCGTTAGAGTATGCCAATGAAGCACATATAAGAAGTCATTTCGATACTAACGTTATTGGCACACTCAATGTCACTCGCACATTTTTACCATTATTAAAAAAAGCAAAAGGCCGAATACTTAATATCAGTTCAGGCGCAGGCGTTATATCAACACCGTTAATGGGCGTATACAGCGCCAGCAAGTTTGCCATCGAAGCGCTTTCTGATGCCTTTCGCCCCGAGCTGCGCAAATCCGGTGTTAGCGTGATATTGCTTGAACCCGGGTTTATCGATACTGAAATTCATGATAAATCCGAACATCATTATCAAAAGCTACAAGACTGCCTGGGGGAAGAAGCCTGGAGCTATTATGGCCCGTCACTCGTACAAGGCGCTAAAACCAATGCCTCTTTAAGAAAAAAAGCTCCCAAAGCCAAAGATGCAGCTGATGTTGTGTTTCATGCCATAAACAGTAACAAACCCAGGGCACGTTATACTGTTGGCAAAGATGCCAGACTTATGCGCTTATTAGCGCCCTTTTTGACAAGCAGGCTAAGAGACAAGATGTGGCAGGTTATTTTTCGCCTGTAATTCTCTCAAACAGATTATCATGTAACGATAAAGGAAACCCTCTACTCTCATTACTTGCCAGCACGAATGGCTGCATTACACCATCTTGCCAATACATAAGCTGTATTTTTCCATAATCCAGACTATCATCAAATAATAATTCCAGCTGACGGGGAACACCATCGTCATTAACCTCAACAATACGAATCGTTAGATCATTGAATTTAAATACCTGATTAACTACCATTGGCTCAGAAGAAAAATCTCGGAGATAAAAGTCCTCTTGTTTCAATAAGCCATCAGGATGAGTCACCAATATACTTGTGCTCGATATTCTTTTTACTGTCACTCCTTGCTTGAAAGTTGTGACATTCCAGAACTTTTCAGGAATAGGCAAATGATACGACTTACGGATAGCCGATATATAACTGACATCGAACAAAGGCACACCAAAACTGACTATTTTTTGTGACTCGATATTCTCAGGTATGGAAAGCGCTGCATCAATACTGGTTTTGGCAATCAACCTGGGTGCAAGTGACATAGGCAACATGAGTATAGCTGACAAAAAAATATGACAAAAAATGATAACTGCCAACATCACAGTAGCTATTTTTTTATAGGCACTTTCACTGGATAATTCAATCAACCAAAAAACCAGCTTCGCAAAAATACCCGCCCCTGCAATACCAACAAACAACATATTTCTGTCTTGAACCATTGTTGTAACAACAGGAAAAACTGACAGGCACATGGCAAAAAGAAAAAAGTTATAGACTGCGTCTTTTTTCCTGAAACCAAGGTAAACCAGCAACAGTAAAATAAAAATGCCTGAAACCAAAACAGGTATATGGAGTATTTCGACAAGATGAAAAGGAAGGATATTAAACTGTGCTGAAATCACCTCAGGATACCTCAAGAGAGCAGCACCAATAAACATAAGAGGTTGTCCAAGAGGATCAATATAAAAAACTTCATTACCTGCTATACCATACCCCAGATACTGATACAAAATCTGCCAGACAACAACTACGATCAGTGCAGGAAGAAGATATAACAAACCCTTGATAGCGCCGGATTTATCAAGAAAAAGAGCATACGCCATGAGAAAAGCGCCAACACTCACCGCTATCTCTGCAGAAAGAAGACCAAGCGCAAGAAAAAAACAACTTGCCAACAGCATGATCCGGTTTTGCTGAGTACGGTATTGATGATGAGCAGCAAGTACCAACATGGCAAACAAGGCTGCCAGTAAAGCGTTTCTGTTGGCAATCCAGGCAACCGTTAAACCATGAGTTGAATCAACTGCAAAAAACAATAAAGCTAAAGCTGCAAAATTTCTATCAACCAGCACCTTCTGATAAAAGCAGGACAACAGCCACAACAGCAAGCCATAAAAAACCAGACTTTGCAGATGCATCATCCATGGCACGCCATTCATAATTACATGATCAACATAGTGCGTTAGTTCACTCACTGGCCGCCAAAAGTTTATTGTTATAGATTCACTTGTCCACCAGGGAATCAGGCTTTGGGAATATTGCACTGCTCGCCGATCAACATCATTATCAATAAATGAAAACAGGTGAAACAGAGAACCCTGCCTTGATTGCGGAATTAGTTCCGGCTCATTTATTAATACGTAATGACCAAAGTCATCTGCAAAAAAACCTGAAGCAATGCCAGGAAGAACCAAAATCAAACCAATAAAAATAATCAGCTGTCTGGATTGTGGACGATTCAAAAATGACAGTAATAACTCACTCATAGAGTTAACCATTACTGCAAAGTGGGATGAAACCAGGCATTATAATCACGTAATTCCTTCAGCGACAAAGAACCCGTTAACTGATAGAGCTTGAAGATATTTAATAGATAATCATAGCGGGAGGAAGCAAGATCTTTCTTGGTCTGGTAATAGTTCTTCTCTGCCTGAAACAGATCCATCAAATTGCCCGCACCATTTTTATATGCCTTAGCTGAAGCATCATAAGCCCTCGAAGAAGACTCCAGACCTTTACGCCCCATATAATAACGCTTCACATCTGTCTTTATCATCAGCAACAAGTTAATAACACCCATTTTAATCTGCTGCTTTTGGTGCAAACGATTCTGCTTGGCGCCCTCCAACTGATAAGCTGCCTGCTTACTTGTAGCACTGATTATTCCTCCCTGATAGAGGGGCAGCAATAATTCCACACCATAGGCCTTGGTAGTAGCCGCTGGAGAAAAGCCCTGCCCTCCATCAAGCTCGGTCTCTACATAAGTTGCTGCAAAATTCACAATTGGCATACGAGCGTACTTCTTTTCCCGCAACTCCAGTGTCGCCATTTTTTCAGTGGCCTCTGATGCTTTTATAGCGTCGTTATTATGCATAGCCAGATTCACCCAATGATCTGCCTCATTAGGGTAAGGCACCTCAACGGGCATATTTTCAGAGACAGGAAAGACTACCGACATTTCAACACCGGTAATATTTGAGAGTTGCTGCAGTGCTATATAATGCTGCACCCTGGCCAACTCAAGTACCGACACCTGTGCATCATAAGCAGCTTCTGTATCAAAAACTTCTGTCTCTTTACCAACACCCAACTCAAACCTTTTTGCAGCAAATTCTTTTTGTGCACCGATAGATTCCAGTTGCTGCGTTGCAAATAATTTATCATCTGCTGCACGCAACACATCCAGGTATACTTCAACAATTCTGACGACCAGGTCTTTTTCTGCAGCGGCAAT
>CBDUPD010000026.1:0-12083 GCA_965368985.1 uncultured Spongiibacteraceae bacterium
TGAAACACATATCAGCTACATGTGCAGAACTGGTCCATATTTTCTGGCCGTTGACTGATCTGCCTGAGTAAAGGAGTCAAACAAAACGCTTTTTGTTTTTGTATCAATACCGACACCTGTATCAGAAACGCAAAACCTGATATCAGCTTCTTTTTCATCCTTATTAATCAAGTCAACAGCTAATCTAACGGTTCCTTTACTGGTGAACTTAAATGCATTATTGAGTAGATTTGCCATTACCTGATGCAAACGGACACTATCACCTTTTAAATATACTGGTACTTCAGGATCAAGCCACACTTCAAGCCGTACATCACTGTCAGGCATTAACTGATAAGGAACCGCAGTCTCTTCAATAAGATCATTAAGATCAAAAGATGCATTTTTAAGATCCATTTTTCCAGCTTCAATTTTTGAATAGTCCAGAATATCGTTGATAACCACCATCAAGGTATTTCCGGATCGCTGAATAGTTCTCAGATACTGCTGCTGCTGCTCATCAAGCGGGGAGTTCTCTAAAAGCTCAGCCATTCCCAGTACACCATTCATTGGGGTGCGTATTTCATGGCTCATATTGGCCAAAAATTCTGACTTCGCTCTTACCGCCTCTTCGGCATTCTGTTTTGATTCGTTCAGTTCCAGCTCGACCGCTTTTCTCAAGGCAATTTCCCTGGATAAGCGCCTGTTCCAAATAAGAATAAATATAATAAAAAGTAACAAGACAGGAATTAACAACTTCCATACCAGGCTATAATCAACTCTCTCTACATACTGATGCATTACCCACTGATCCAGAATTGCTTGCTGCTCAGTTACGCTAATGCTCTTTATTGCCTTGTTCAGTATTGGCACAAGTTCGGCATATTTTTTATTAACACCAAAAGCCAGCTGGGTATCAAACTCTGTTTGACCGACAATTTTTACATTATGCAAACCAAGTTCAGCAATGGTGTAACCACATAGCGTTACTGTACAAAGAAGCGCATCTGTACGCCGGGTTGAAACCGCGATCAAGCCATCTTGTATATCTTCAACGGTAACAAAATTGAAATCAGGGTATTTATTGACGATTTTGGTAACATAGCCGTAATCCCTGATCACACCAACTGTCTTGTTTTTTATTTTATCCAGGTTTTCAACATAGTTTTCCGTGTTGCGCATCACGATAACAACGGGATTTTTAAGATAGGAGCGTGTAAATAACAGGTGTGATTTTAGTGCAGAGTCATCAGTTTCAGACAATACATCAACCGACCCCGCTTTCGCCTTGTTAACCGATTCAGTCCATGTTTTTGTTGGCACTTTTTCAAACTGGATGCCTGTCCTCTGCTCAATAAGCCGCAAATGTTCAGAAACAATGCCAATATAATTCTGGTCTTTATCAAAAGCTTCAAAAGGCAACCAGTTAGGATCGCCTGTGAATTTTATAACAGGATGATCTTGTAACCATTGCTGCTCTTTGTCCGTCAGTTGCAACTCGGTTGCTGAAGCTTTGGCAAAAAGAAAAGGCGCAAATAAAACAAGCACCGAAAATATCAATCGTCGCATAGATAACAGATCCCTATCTGTATACTTCCCTTAGAGGCGGCCGCCTCTATTGTAAAGCGTAGTCTATTATCTAGGAGTTTCTAGGTTTCAGCCATGATTTTCAGCTTCTACAAGCTATGTGAAGATATTCGCCACACACTTTGTGAGATTTACCTTACAAACCTGAACCAATCAGGCACTCAGCAGACAGAAATAAAAATTGTCTCGGAATAATTAAAGCTGAAGATCATTCTCCATATGCCACATCAGAATAGACTTGAATTCATCCGGGTCTTTAAATTCATGTAGTTCATGTCTGTTTTCCAGATTCCGTTTCTGCGTTAGCAGGCGAGACAACCAGAAACGCATGGCACAAATTTTTAATAACAACGGCCAATGCTGCTTTTCTATTGCCACAAAAGGACGTATCTCTGCATAGGCATCAACCAATGCACGATAACACTCGCTGTCTACCCCGGCCTTCTCCCGCACACACCAATCATTCACCACAACGGCCAAATCAAATATCAAGTAGCCTTCACCGGCATTATAAAAGTCGATAATACCTGTAAGGGTATCGCCTTCAAACATCACATTGTCACAAAACAAGTCACCATGAATAATCCCCTTGGGTAGGCTATCTTCTTTAACCAACGTCAGGTACTTATTTAATAATTTTTCAATGAGGGATTTTTCTTCCTCACCCAAAAGAACAGAAGCGTCATGCGTGCATTTATTTAGCCAGTTTACATCCCGAATACCGCCATAATCATGATCAAGTTCAGCGGCCGCCAAGTGAATTTTGGCAAGCGTCTGCCCTACCGCTTTGCACTGCTGAATATTGGCGCTTTTAATATGCTTGCCATTAAGGCGTTTACACAACAGGGCCGGCTTGCCTTTAATATGCTGAATAGCATTTCCGTTATAATCTCGCAGAGCTGTACCTATAGGCAGCCCACTAGCAGCTAATGTATCAAGCAATTGAAGATGAAACGGCAAGTGTGTTTCAGGAAGCTCCTCAAAAATTGTTAGCACATACTGGCCCTGTGTATCTCTGGAAACCTCATTACCCAGATGCGTAGATGAGCTGGTAATAAAATAGTTGGTATTCTCCATCCCTTCACTGATGCCTTCATAACTGACGAGATCACCAATACCAAAGGGTTTGATCAGAGAGGCAATATCTTCCTGTTCCAACGTGGTATATACAGCCATAGTTCTTATCCACATTTGATTAGTATTTGTTCACTGATTATCTGAGCTTACGCTCTCTTATTCAGTGTAGCAGTGTTAAACTAAGGCGCATAAATTCAATCCATTTTTTTCAGGAAAGCATGATGTCAAAGGCTCCCATTGTTTTAGTTGACGGTTCATCGTATCTATACCGTGCATACCATGCATTACCGCCTTTAACCAACTCCAGGGGGCAGCCCACTGGTGCCGTAAAGGGCGTGATCAATATGATTCGCAGCCTGATTAAAACGTATCCTGATAGTTGCATAGTGGTTATTTTTGATGCCAAGGGAAAAACCTTCCGCGACGATATCTACCCCGAATACAAGGCCAACCGTCCGCCTATGCCTGATGATATGCGCCCTCAGGTTGAACCTATTCATAACATCATTAAGGCAATGGGGTTGCCACTGATTATTATTGATGGTGTTGAGGCAGATGATGTTATCGGTACCTATGCCCGACAAGCTACCGCCCTTGAATTGCCGGTTATCGTATCAACCGGTGACAAGGATATGGCCCAGCTGGTTAATGAACATGTAACACTGGTTAACACCATGACCAATACCACCATGGACCCTGAAGGTGTTGTAGAGAAATTTGGTATTCCACCCAAGCTTATTATTGATTTTCTGGCATTAAAGGGCGACAAGGTTGATAACATTCCCGGGGTTGCCGGTGTGGGTGATAAAACAGCACTGGGGCTATTACAGGGGATTGGTGGTCTGGATGAGATCTATGCCAATCTTGAAGCTGTGCGTGGCCTGGAGATTCGTGGTGCCAAAAAACTACCGGAGAAACTTGAGCCCGAAAAAGAGCAGGCTTACCTCTCTTATGAGTTGGCAACAATCAAATGCGACCTTGAACTGCCTCAAACTGTTGATCAACTAGAAAAACAGGCCCCGGACAATGAAAAGCTGTCTGAGCTTTTCCGGGAGATGGAATTCAAGAGCTGGGTAAACCAGCTTGAATCCGCACCTGTTTCCGGGCCTGATTCAAAATCAGATGCCGGCACTTCAACCACAGAATCTGTCACTACTGCAGTAGCACCGACTGAAGCGATTGAAACAAACTATAAGACCATTCTTGAAAAGGCAGATTTTGAAGCCTGGATAGAAAAGTTGAAAAATGCCGAACTTTTTGCCTTTGATACCGAAACTACCAGCCTGAATTACATGGAGGCCGAAATTGTCGGTTTTTCATTTTCAGTAACTGCAGGCGAAGCGGCTTATGTACCACTGATGCATGATTATGTTGGCGCACCAGAACAGATAGACAGAGAGTGGGCGCTTACTATCATAAAACCTGTACTTGAAAGTGATAACATCAAGAAGGTGGGACAAAACCTTAAGTACGATTCCCATATATTGTTAAATCACGGAATCACTCTTCGTGGTATTGCCTTTGATACCATGCTCGAATCTTATGTGCTGAACTCCACTGCCACACGTCATAATATGGATGCGCTCAGCCTTAAATACCTCGATCATGAAACGATTCATTTCGAAGATATCGCTGGCAAGGGGAAAAAACAGCTCACTTTTAACCAGATACCAATTGAGCAAGCTGCACCCTACGCTGCCGAAGATGCCGACATCACCTTGCGCTTACATCAAACACTGTGGCCACAATTTGATGACAAGAAACAGCTGCAATCGGTCTTAAAGGATATTGAGCTACCGTTGATTCCTGTGCTCACAGCCATGGAGCATAACGGCACCCTGATTGATACCGAACTGATGCGTATACAGAGTAACGAACTGGAAGCCACCTGCAGCCAACTGCAACAACAGGCTTTCGACCTGGCAGGCGAAGAATTCAACCTGGCCTCACCCAAGCAACTGCAAACCATTCTGTTTGAAAAGCTCGAAATACCCGTTATTAAAAAAACACCCAAGGGACAGCCATCGACTGCAGAGCCTGTATTACAGGAACTGGCACATGATTACGAACTACCCAGTGTCATCATGCAATATCGTAGTCTCAGCAAGTTAAAGTCCACCTATACCGATGCCTTGCCCGCGCAAGTGTTTGAGCGCACAGGCAGAGTTCACACCTCATATCATCAGGCCGTGACTGCCACCGGGCGCCTGTCATCATCTGACCCTAATTTACAGAATATACCCATCCGAACTGCTGAAGGCCGCCGTGTACGCCAGGCATTTGTGGCTCCACCTGGCAAAAAAATCGTTGCAGCAGACTATAGCCAGATTGAATTACGTATTATGGCTCACCTGTCTGGCGATAAAGGGCTGGTAGCCGCTTTTAATGAGGGCGCTGATGTTCATAAAGCGACCGCTGCAGAGGTTTTTGATGTAACACTTGATGAAGTCACAACTGATCAACGACGCAGCGCCAAGGCCATCAATTTTGGCCTGATTTACGGTATGTCGGCCTTTGGGCTGGCCAAACAGCTCGATGTTGGCCGTCATGAGGCTCAGCAATATATTGATTGTTACTTCGAAAAATACCCTGGCGTAAAAACCTATATGGACAATATCCGCCATCAGGCTGCAGAAGACGGTTTTGTTGAAACCGTATTTGGCCGAAGGCTGTATCTGCCTGATATTAATGCAAAAAATGGTATGTTGCGGCAGGCAGCTCAGCGCACGGCGATTAATGCTCCCATGCAAGGCACTGCTGCAGACATCATCAAACGAGCCATGATAACTGTTGATGCCTGGCTAAACAGCTCGCCGATTGACGCCACAATGATTATGCAGGTGCATGATGAGCTGGTTTTTGAGGTCGCTGAATCGCAATTAGATGAGCTTTGTGAAAATGTTCAAGAAAAAATGCAAAACTCAGCAAAAATTAATGTTCCGCTCATTGTTGACGTAGGCACCGGTGATAACTGGGATGAAGCCCATTAGGTACCTCTTAAATTGCCTACATTAAGAAGTTGTAAGTAGCCAAAATGCAAAAACCTGACTAAATTTTAAACTATCGGGGCTTTTGCTGGTCATAAGTAGTGATAGTTAAAAGCAGAAACATAATGAGCTTCCCCTCCATTATGTTTCTTGAGTGCTGAGGACAGCACCCTGTGCTGGTGATGTTTACTCCTTTCATCACCAGCCTTTTTTTCTTCTGTACGATAGATTCGATGCTACAACTGCTGATCTGACTGATACCAGACGTTTAAAACCTCTTCCAGCTCTTTTAATCCCTGCTTTTTCAAGGCCGAAAAAGGCTGGGCTGTGAATTCGCCACCATAGGATTTAAGCACGTTTTTAATTTTAAACACTTCATTGCGTGCGGCATTTGGCTTCAGTTTGTCAGCCTTGGTTAACAAAATATGCAACGGTAATTCACTTTGTGTTGCCCAGTTGATCACCATTTCATCAAATTCCTGTAACGGGTGGCGAATATCCATCAACAACACCACACCACGTAAACAATCTCGTTCTTGCAGGTATTCATTCAGGTGACGCTGCCATTTCAGCTTCATGGCCTCTGGCACTTTGGCATAACCATAACCTGGCAGATCAACCAATCGACGCTCATCATCAAGACTGAAAAAATTCATCAGTTGTGTACGCCCGGGCGTTTTACTGGTACGTGCTAATTTTTTATTGTCAGTCAAGGTATTGATTGCAGAAGACTTTCCTGCATTTGATCGACCTGCAAAAGCCACCTCAAAGCCACTATCGGGTGGGCATTGTGACAGTGTTTCAGCACTAACAAGAAACTGAGCTTTTCGAAAATTGATTGCCATACAGTTAGAAATCCGGTTTGCGATTTTTTAGAGGTGCCCTTAAGGGTTTATTTATATATAATGCTCCGCTGAATTATAAATGGGCGGACGTAAACTAGCTACGTATGCTTTGGTAATTATCCAACACGAGAACGATAACAATGAAAAAATTATTATTAACAGTTACTGCAATGGCTGCAATATTAAGCGCTCAAGCTGATGCGCGTGATGCTGAAGAGCTTTACAAGAAAACTTGTGCCATGTGTCATGGTACGGGTGCAGCTGGCGCTCCTTTAACGCACAATGCTGATCAGTGGAAGCCACGTCTTGATAAAGGCATGGAAACTCTGCTTAAAAATGCCAAAGGCGGTCTGAATGCCATGCCTCCAATGGGTATGTGTATGGATTGTACTGATGATGAATTCAAGGCCATTATCGAATTCATGAGCAAGTAATACGTTTTTACTTTTAGAAGACCTAGATAAGAGATATGACGAAAGCATGAAAAAGTTGATTGTTAGTGTATTAATGGTCGCTGCTTCCAGTGCCGTTTGGGCTGAAGCAGATGCCAAAGCCGGAGAAACGAAAGTAGCCATGTGTGCAGCATGCCATGGCCCAAATGGTAACAGTATGATACCAAACTTTCCCAAATTGGCGGGGCAGCACCCTAAATACATCATCAAACAGCTTCAGGACATGAAAGCCAAGCCTGAACAAGGTGGCCGTGTTGTTGCTGAAATGGCTGCAATCGTTCCCGGGTTAAGCGATGAAGATATTTCTGACATCGCAGCCTACTATGGCGAACAGACCACAAAGACTGAACAGGCAAAAGCAGATCTGGTTGCCAAAGGCGAGAGTGTTTTTCGTGGTGGTAGCAAAGAAAAAGGTTTGGCTGCCTGTACTGGCTGTCATGGCCCTGACGGGAAAGGCAACCGTGGTGCAGGCTTCCCTGCCCTTGCCGGCCAACATGCTGCTTACATAGAAAAACAACTCCGGGCTTTTCGCCTGGGGTCAGAAGAACCTGATGCTCAAGGCGCTCGTGTTAATGACGGTGATACCCGCATGATGCGTGAAGTTGCATCTCGTTTGAGCGACCTGGAAATCAAGGCTGTATCCAGCTTTATTTCCGGTTTGCATTAAACTTTTTTATAGTTCTTTATCAAAGCGGCTATAAGCCGCTTTTTTTATTTGTGGCATTGCGGTTTCAGTACTGATAAGCTTCCGCTGATATAAGAAAAACATAATTGGAATCAAAACCATAACCCGTTATTATCTGTATAGGTAACTTGCTAAGAATAAAAAGATGGAGTTTCTGATGAAAAACCTTTTGGTGGCGGCTTTCAGCCTCCTCTTATTTACTGTGACTGCAGCAGCGACTGCAGCTCCTGAATCACCGTTTCATGTAGGTGTGATGCTGGGTGAGATTACACTTGATATTCAATCGCACGATTATGATGCTGAAAATACCAGCAATCTGGAAGCTCAGGACTCGCAACATATATCCCTGATGATCAATGGTGGCTACTCTATACTCGACTGGTTGGCCGTTGAAGCCCAGTATGCCACTATGCTGGGAGCTGATGAGGTTTACGGTGAGGTAAGAACATCTTACACAAATAGCGCAGCCTCCGATTTCAGCACCATGGAAATTTCCACAACCGCTGCTGGTGTTTATGCTGTTTTTCAATACCCCGGCCCATTCTACGCCAAGGCCCGTTTTGGTATTGCCAGCTCAACCGCCAAATTTGAGACTGACTTTGCCTCTGAGTCATATTCTTCAACCCACCTAAGTTATGGCTTTTCACTCGGACAAGAATTTGGCATTGGCTCTCTTGAATTTACCTATATGCGCTACCCTGATGTACAGGTTAGCCGTCAGGATTTTGAAGAGGTATTCATGCCTGAAGGAGGCACTGGCGATAACAGAACCGGTGTAACCGTTGCACGTCGTCTAACCCATGAGATTCTGGCTATCGGCTATATCTTCAAGTTCTAGTGAATACTTCAAAGTAGCAACTTTTATAAAAACAGCACTGATGTGCTGTTTTTTTTGGCTTTCTGATACCAGCATCCGTCATTACACTCTTTAATCAGCCTTTGTACTGTTCTACAAAATTGTGTATTAAACCTGTTGTCAAACAAGATATTCCCTATAATAACGGGCTGCTCTAAACTAATTTTAAATTTAACAGTCATAGATAGAGTCACTTATTAACGGAGCCCCTTATGTTGAAATACCTGTTCACGTTTATTACCGCATTTGTTCTTTTAACACAGACTGTGTCTGCTGAAGATTATGTCGCAGGCACCCATTACGAGGTATTACCCTCAGCTGTTACAACACGTGACAATTCCAAAATAGAGGTTGTTGAGCTGTTCTGGTATGGCTGTAGTCATTGTTTTAATTTTGAGCCTGCTGTGGCGGCCTGGCAATCAAAACTGCCAGCAGACGTAGACTTTCACCAGATGCCAGCGGTATGGCACCCAACCATGGCCCTGCATGCCAAAGCGTTTTATGCCGCTAAAGCCCTTGGCATTCACGACAAGATACATCAACCCTTTTTCAATATTCTTAATGTTCAAAAAAAGAAACTTAAAGACCCTGAGGCTGTGGCCAACTTTTTTGCACAATATGGTGTAGACAAAAAAGACTTTGAAAAAACCTTTAATTCATTTGGCGTCAATAGCCAGTTAAGCCTGGCAAAATCCAGAGCTCTCAGCTATCGCATACAAGGCACACCGGAAATGGTTGTGAACGGCAAGTATCGAATTTCTACAAATATGACCGGCAGCCAGGCAAACATGTTAAAAGTTGCCAACTTTCTGATTGCCCAGGAACGTGCAATACTCGCCAAAAAATAATGACTGATACAAGCAAGTTTTTTGCCTATCTTGGAAGGCTTAAGTGGATTAAACGCTGGGGTTTAAAGCGTAACGTTGAAGAAGAAAATGTTATGGAGCATAGCTGGCAGGTTGCCACTATTGCTCATGCCCTGGCCATCATTCATAACGAAGAATTTAATGGCGACATTGATGTCTATCGGGTTGCCACTGCCGCGCTTTATCATGACGCGTCAGAAATCATTACAGGTGACCTCCCCTCACCTATCAAATATCATTCATCTACTATTCAAATCGCTTATAAAGAAATTGAAACGGAGGCTGAAAAAGAGCTGCTACACCTCTTACCCAAACAGTTTCAGAAACACTATAGCGACCTGCTGATACATGACAAGATACCTGGTGAAATTTCCCGCTTTGTTAAAGCAGCAGATATTATAAGTGCATATCAAAAGTGTCAGCTAGAAATGCAGGCAGGGAATAATGAATTTAAAACAGCGCTAGGTGATCTTGAAAACCGGATCAGGGCATTGAACATGCCCGAGGTAGAATATTTTATGACAACATTTAGTGATTGTTATTTAATGACACTTGATGAGCTGCTTGATGCCCATGACAAGAGTGTTAGAACATAATAACCGATAGATTGAATTAACCTATTGAACGGCTCAACTGATCCAGAAGAATACGACGACTCTGAATCATCTCTTTGTAAGTTTGCACCATTGAGAAATCGACAGATTGAGCGCCAATTTCAAGATTTTGCCGCTGCTTATCAAGTTCAAGCATCTCTTTCAATAAACGTTCTTTCAACTCATTGGTGTTGTGAAGCTTGCTATTCAGTTTATTATCAAGTGCGGCCGACTTATTTTTGATACGATAGGCAGGCTTCAAATTAAGAGGAGTATGGAGCATTTGGAATTCCTTTGTTCATCTTCCCGAATTTGTTTCATTGTGATGAATATACTAAATGAAATGACGGTAAATTGATCAGATTGTTATGCTATATATAATTGATTTCTTTAGAACCTATAGCGCTATAGCCCTTAATCATTAGGCTTAGAGCACAATTTATCGGGATAATAGAACAAAAACGGACCACAAACAGCATGATAAACTGGAACCAAATCGAAACTGTATTGCTGGATATGGACGGCACACTGCTTGATTTGCACTTTGATAACTATTTCTGGCTTGAGCACGTACCCAGAGTCTACAGTGCAACGTTTAATGTACCTCATAGCGATGCCATATCACTGTTGCATCAGCAATTTGATGAAATGCAGGGCTCAATGCAATGGTATTGTCTGGATTATTGGTCTGAACGACTACAGCTGGACATCATACAATTAAAGCATGATCTTCATGAGAAGATAGTTGTCAGGCCTCATACCGAGACCTTCTTGCAAGCATTGCAACAGCACAACAAACAGGTATTACTGGTTACCAATGCCCACCGCGGCAGTCTTGAACTGAAAATGTTAAAAACAGAGTTAAGTCGCTACTTTAACGAGATAATCAGCACCCATGACTATGGCATGCCCAAAGAAGAACAGGGGCTTTGGAAAGCTTTGCAAAATGATCACCAATTCACGCCATCAACCACACTGTTAATCGATGATACTGAAGCCGTACTGGCTTCAGCCGAGCTATACGGTATTAAACATCTGGTTACCCTGAAGCAGCCTGACTCACAAGCTGACGTGCGTGAAAACCTGAAATACCCCTCAATTATGCACTTCGATGAGATCATGCCTGATGGGTAACTCTACTCAAGATAAGGTCAGGTTGGACAAATGGCTTTGGGCAGCCCGATTTTTTAAAACCAGAAATCTCGCCAAACAGGCGATTGAAGGCGGCAAAGTGCATTATAATGGCGCCCGCAGCAAAACCAGTAAAGAAGTTGAACCAGGCGCCGAGTTACGTATTCGCCAGGGCTGGGATGAAAAAACAATTATCGTGTTGGCTGTGAGTGACAAACGCCGAGGTGCGCCTGAAGCGATGGCCTTATACAGCGAAACACAAGAAAGCATTGAAAAACGTGAACAAAATGCCATACAACGCAAACAGCTTAACCAAAGCCAGATAGCACCAGACTCGCGACCCAGTAAAAAAGATCGTCGTCTAATCCATCAATTTAAAGAAAAGAATAGGGAGTAAGCATGTCAGCTGATTGTTTGCAGACATTTCTATTTGAGAGCACCGATATACGTGGCGCCATTGTCAGCCTTGAGCACAGTCTTGCCGAAATGTTTTCAGGTCAAACTTATGAACCTCCAAAAAAACAACTGCTTTCAGAGTTTGCTGCAGCCAATATTCTGCTATCAAGCCATATCAAATTTGAAGGCCGGCTTTCTTTGCAGGCCAGGGGAGGGAAGGGGATTGAGCTGATTATGACAGAAAGTACTGACAGCCTGGATTATCGTGGTGTGATACAGGGTAAAGACAGCATTGACGAGAAATCATTTACTGAAATATTGGCTGGCGGCACACTGACAATCACCATAACTCCTGAAAAAGGTCAACAATATCAAGGCATTGTTCCACTTCAGGCAGGCTCGCTGGCTGGTTGCCTGGGAGAATACTTCTATCAATCAGAACAGCTACCCAGCTGGTTCTATTTCTCCCAGACTGAAAATAATGGCCAATACAAGGTCGTGGGAATCATGCTTCAAGCCATGCCAGCCCAGATATGTATTGATAATGAGCAGCGTGAAGAAGACTGGAATCGACTGACTCATTTGGCGAGCACATTAAAACCGCAAGAGACTGCCACGCTGTCACATGA
>CBDUPD010000027.1:0-12080 GCA_965368985.1 uncultured Spongiibacteraceae bacterium
GCCATCTGCTCTTCGCTGGTAACATCAACCACATGAATAGAAAATTTCCCAGGGTAACCTGCCAGCATTTTTCGGGTCTCTTCCAGGCTACTTCCATTAATATCAACAAGCGCTACACTACATGAGCGGCGAGCCAATTGCTTAACAATGGCTCGCCCAATACCGCTACCTGCACCGGTGACAACTGCAACTGTATTTTTTCCAATCATTATTCGTTCAACGTTGTATGTATATTTGTTATTTCCAAGGTTAACATCGAATGAAACTAATTTATACCCACCAAAACCCTGCATTAGCTGAAAATATGAGAAATCTGCTTGAAGAAGCCGGTATTCAATGCATTTTACGCAACGAATATGCGTCAGGTGCTGTAGGGGAACTCTCATTTGTCGATGCCTGGCCAGAAGTCTGGATATTGCAAGATAGCGACTACCCACGGGCCTGCAATATCATTCATCAAACACAAGAATCTTCCATCGACTGGGTATGCCCTCAATGTGGAGAAATCAACGACGCTTCATTTGAAATTTGCTGGCAATGTGGAACGAATTACCCTGGCAAAAGATAAACTAACTATGCCTTTTATTCACCAAGGCATTGACTATTTAAGCCTGAATATTTTTATAACTTTCAGTATTTGCCCTGACAATATTTTCATGTATTATCCTGCCAAAAATAGCATCCTTTCAAAATACAGGCTTGCACCTAACATGATAAAAGAAATTATTAATTTCTACTCATGAAAACTGCATTAGTAAAAAAAGCTGCTATAAATAATTATAAAACTACAAGACACAGAAAATTTGAATGACAACTTTGTCTGTATTTTTAATATCGGTTTATTTTTGAGGTATCACCTATGTCAAAAGATATTAACGAAGCTGTTGAAGACGATGATGACTTCGAAGATCCCGAATTCGAAGAACCTGTAGACAAAGTCGACCAACTGGATGAAAAACGCAGGCAACTGGAAAAGCGTAGAAAAATTGAAGAAATGCTCGAAAAGCGTCGCCTCAAGGAAGAATACGACATAGATGATATAGAGTTTTAACACTACACCTGCCAATCAAAAACAATTACCATGAGGGAATAATCAGGATATCAATTATACCCCATGGCTGAAAAACCCCTAATGAAAGATGGCATCAATAAAGATGCCATTGAACGTATTGCCACTGCCCTGCTCAGCGTATATCCGGGCTTTGCTGCCCGCGACTTTCAGAAAGACTGCCTCCATCAACTCGACACACTTGAGCTCAAACAACGCATACACCACATCATTTCAGTATTGGCAAAATACCTGCCTGATGATTTCACACAAACAGCACCTTTACTGATTGCCACAAAAGCACATTGGAACTATGGCAACCCCGATGATGCTCTTAGAGGTTTTGCCGCCTGGCCATTAATTGATTATGTAGGGGTTCACGGCCTGGGGCATCCGCAGTTGTCACTTGATACGCTAAAGGAACTGACTTCTCTATTCTCTGCCGAGTTCGCCATACAGCCATTTATGACACAGCACTTCGATATAACCTATTCATACCTGATGAAATGGTGTGAACATGAAGATGAGCATATAAGGCGTCTTGTTTCAGAAGGTTCACGTCCACGCCTACCCTGGGGTTTACGGCTACAACAATTTTGTGAAGATCCAACACCGCTTATCCCACTACTGGAAAAACTGAAAAATGATCAGAGTGAATATGTTAGACGCTCAGTTGCCAACAATTTGAATGATATTTCAAAAGATCACCCGGAACTGGTTATCAGCACCTGTAAACGCTGGCAACAAGATGCCAGCAAGGAAACTCAGTGGGTAATAAAACATGCAACCCGCACCCTGGTTAAAGCCGGCCACCCTGATGTATTCAGTCTGCTCGGATTTACCCGCAAACCAAAAGTAAGCATACAATCTTTCAAGGCCGATAAAAAAGTGAGTCTGGGTGAGGTCCTTGACTTCGGATTTTCGCTCACATCCATGTCCAAAAAATCACAAAAACTGGTCATTGATTACGCTATTCATCATGCCAAGGCCAATGGCAAAACAAGCGCCAAGGTATTTAAACTGAAAACCCTCTCACTGCCAGCAGGTGATAGCATTACTCTCAACAAAAAACATCCGTTTAAACAAATCACCACCCGCAAGTATTATTCAGGAAAACACAGCGTAGAGATTCTGATCAACGGCACACCCTATAAAAAAGCCGACTTTATGCTCGAAGTATAAACACCGGTTTCCCGTATCTGTAGATAGCCTCTAGCTGTATAATGCCAACATGACAGACAGCGCACTACAGATACTCAACAACACTTTTGGTTATGACCAGTTTCGTGGCAATCAACAAGCCATTATCAATGAACTGGCACAAGGCCGTGATGCATTGGTGTTAATGCCAACCGGCGGTGGTAAATCACTCTGTTATCAAATACCGGCTCTTCTTCGCCCTGGCGTTGGCATTGTTATCTCACCACTTATCGCGCTGATGCAAGATCAGGTAGACGCTCTGACACAACTGGGTATCAAGGCCAGCTTTCTTAATTCAAGCCTAAGCCATGAACAACAACGTCAGGTAGAAAACGACCTATATAATAATGCAATCGACCTACTCTATATTGCTCCAGAGCGCTTAACACAGGATCATTGCCTGCAGCTACTACGCCAGATAAACATCTCTCTGTTTGCTATCGATGAAGCCCATTGCGTATCACAATGGGGTCATGATTTTCGGGCTGATTATTTGCAACTGAGCCTGCTGCACGAACAGTTTCCTGCGATACCACGCATTGCCCTCACAGCAACAGCTGATGAACGCACCCGACAAGAAATTATCGCTCGCCTGCAACTTGAAAATGCACTGCAATTTATCAGTGGCTTTGACCGGCCCAATATTCAATATCGCATCACCCAGAAAAAAAATGCCAAACAGCAACTATTACAGTTTTTACGTCGTGAACATGAAAATGATGCCGGCATTGTTTATTGTCTTTCACGCAGAAAAGTAGAAGCAACAGCTGAGTGGTTAGTTGAACAGGGGTTTAATGCCGCACCCTATCATGCTGGCCTGCCACAAGAAGTACGTCAACAAAACCAACAACGTTTTTTACGTGAAGACAATATGATTATTGTCGCTACCATTGCCTTCGGCATGGGCATCGACAAGCCTGATGTACGCTTTATAGCCCATCTTGATCTGCCTAAAAGTCTTGAAGCCTATTATCAGGAAACCGGTCGCGCCGGTCGTGATGGAGAGCAAGCCACTGCCTGGATGGCATATGGTCTGCAAGACGTAATCAAGCTTCGGCAAATGCTCGAAAATAGCGACGGTGATGAACAACATAAACGCGCTGAACGTCACAAGCTTGATGCCATGCTGGGGCTTTGTGAAATCACCAGCTGCCGTCGCCACGCCCTGCTTCATTACTTTGGTGAAAACTCACCTGAACAATGCGGAAACTGTGATGCCTGCCTGAATCCGGCTGAAACATGGGATGGCACACTCGCCGCACAAAAGGCTCTCTCTTGTGTTTTTCGTACCGGCCAACGATTTGGCGTAAACCACTTGATTGATGTGTTATTGGGTGCAGATACAGACAAGATACAACAACATAGACATACCGATGTTTCAACCTTCGGCATTGGCAAAGAACTTGATGCTACACAATGGCGCTCAGTCTACCGTCAACTGGTTTCTCGCGGTTATCTTAACGTAGATATCTCTGGCTTTGGAGGCCTGCAACTCACTGAAAAAAGTCGCCCCTTGCTAAAAGGCGAAGAAAATATATCACTGCGTCGTGATGTTAAAGAAAGCACCCACAAAACCCGCCGCAGCAAACACAATGTTAAAGAAGAAGACAAGGTACTATGGGAAGCATTGCGTGAATGCCGCAAACATCTGGCAGACGAAAACAACGTGCCTCCTTATGTCATATTCCACGATGCTACCTTGATGGAGATGTTGCACTACCGGCCAGAAACCTCAAAACAATTACTCAATATTAGCGGTGTGGGTGCAAGCAAACTCGAACGTTATGGCGATGAATTTCTTAAGGTATTAAATTCCCATGATGGCGAAAGTCATACCTGTATTGATACAAAAGCCAGCGAAGCACATGAAATAGAAGCTCTATTTCATGCAGGACTAGATGTACCTCTGATTGCCGAGCAGCAACAAGTCACTGAACATACCGTATACAACCATCTTGCCGACGCTATTGCAGCAGGCAGTATTATTTTATCTGACGTTGTACAACTGGGTGATAACGAAATCGCTCAAATAGAAGATGTACTGCTATCACAAGATGATATAACCGAAGATCGCTTTAGTTATCACTCAACGAAGAAACAACTGGCTGACGACTATCCTACAGGCCTGCTACGCTGCGTGAGAGCCTCAATATTAAGAGACATGAATAACTAATTCGCCGCATCAGGAAATTAACAGATTAACCTCAGCAACCAGAACATCAAGCTGTATGGGTTTTAATAAAACCTTGTTAACAAACGGCTTAACAATATCAAGATATTGATCAAATGCTGAAATGGCGATAATTGGAACATCGCACTGTTTCAGCGGTCCAAAAATGGCCTCGACTCCCTCATGATCGGGCATTACCAGATCAGTAATGATTAATGCCGGAGCATGAGCCACGATAAGCGATAAAATTTCTTTACTGTTTTGATCTTCGATAACATCGTATCCAGCCTCTGCAAGAGCCAAAGCATATAGCTCTCTTAATGGCTTATCATCTTCAAGCAGAATTATGGTGTTGGCTGCCATATCTCGACTCCTTACCTCTGTATTCAGGGAGTTATTGATAGCCCAATGATAAGCCTAATAAAATCAGATTGCTCATGGTTCTATGTAAATTAATGCAAAATACAAACCAACACTTCTTACATCTATCCGGTTTCTGGTTCACACACTCCAGGTTACATACAACTTCCGGTGAATTATTATTTAATGCCGACTCTATCTATTGCCAAGCATGCAATATTCAGATAAATTTTAAAAATATGTAAAAAGTAGAAGCTAACTGTATATACGACTGCTGTTTAAGGGATTTATATGCAGAAATATACACATATCGATAAACTCATTTTTTGTTAGTCGCTGATGTATATTTCAAAGTAAGGAGAAGCGAATGACTCAATACATCATCACTTACCTGGGTGGCGATAAGCCATCTACCCCGGAAGAAGGTAAGCAGAATTACGCCAGATACAAAGAGTGGCTAGCTTCACTGGGCGATTCAGCAATCAGCCCTGCCAACCCGCTTAAGGGTACAAGTACAGTGAACCCTGACAGGACTGTGACCAGTGAAAGCACTACATCAATGTCTGGATACACCATTATCAAAACAGACTCTATGGAGTCAGCTCTCGAAATTGCAAAAGCTTGCCCATTTCTCGATACAGGCGGCTCACTTGAGGTGTCAGAGTTAATACAAATGCAAGGCTGATAACTGTCTTTAAATTCACCACTAAATACACGCAAGAAGCTATATCAACACAACACTTTAGAGAGTTTACTATGAAAGAATACCTGGTTTTGGCTATTTGTCTTTTATCTTTTACCGTACATGCTAATCAAAGAGCGGTCACTGATGAAGGAGATATTGTTATCCTCAATAGCGACGGCACCTGGGAATACGAAAGCCCTAACTCTAACCCTACTGCTGAAATACCATTTAATACAGAGACGTTTAAAAAAGGAAAAAACTCAACCTTTACACTAAAAAGTAAAGTCAACAATTCCAAGTTTTCCTTTGATCCAAAAATCTGGTCATTCAAGAAGGGGGATGGCAGCAATCAACATGAGTATGTCTTTCAGTTAAAAGATGGTGACCTTTATGGCACTGCAATTACAGAAGGTATAGAAATAGAACTTGCCAGTTTCCCTCAGCTTGCCCTGCAGAATGCCAAAGATGCTGCTCCTGATGCCAGAATAACAAAACAGGAATACCGAAATGTTAACGGTAATAAAGTTATGTATGTAGAAATAGACGGTACGATGCAAGGAATCAAGTTTAAATATCTTGGGTATTATTTTTCTAACAGCACGGGGTCCACACAGTTCCTGACCTATACAGGAACAAGCCTGGTTAATAGATATAGATCCGATATTGAAAACTTTCTCAATGGTTTTGAGCTTCAATAGTCAAAAAGCCCTAAATATACGCCCCGGAGAAATAATGTTTACCACCTGTTTCATGGGGCTGCCTTACTCATTCATTAATAATGATATTTCAATCCAGCCAGTTAAATACAGTTGAAACCTTATGTTATATTGGGAGATATGAGTAACAACGATTTTTCACGATTAAAAAGAAAACGATTAGTAATGCCCGATTTCGTTTCGCAGGCGCTGAACGAACAAGGACTCATGCCTCAATATAAAAATCGACCGCCTTACCAACAAAATGATTATATCGGCTGGATTACTCGCGCCAAACGTGAAGAAACAAAAATGAAAAGATTATCCCAAATGCTCTATGAACTTCAGCTGGGCAACGTATACATGAAAATGGACTATCGGCCCAAACAATAAACAAGACTACTTACTAACAGGATAAAAAGCCTCCGCTTTTCAGGAGGCTACCTAACTAGATAGATGGCGCCCTATCAATCAAGGCTTCTTCGTATTCTGGTGGACAAAAGATTGCTTCGTATGATCCAATCAATGCGGCTTCATTATTTCCTGAACCATTATTAGCATGAGAAACTTTTATAGAAAGCCTATCAAGACCAGAGTCCATATTTGGATCAATAGCTGGCGTAAAGGAAGCATCGATATAAACCGTTTCGCCCTTGGCAATCTCATAATCTTGCACCAACTGATTACCAAAAGAGCTGCCATTGCTACCATCAGTATTCAAAACAAATGCTTCGCTGGTTACTCTAACCTTGGCCTTGGCTTGTGGCCCTGAATTGGTAACAGCAATAACAATTTTGGCTTCAGTACCAAAGAAATACAGAGGCACACCTGCATCCGGGTCATTTAAAACATCTTCAACTGTAGTACTGGTTGTGAAAGGGTAATCTGTCGAACCCACCTGATAATCTTCAATATAAACAATAGGCTCATAAACCGTGTCCCACATCTGAACACCATTCCATGGATCATATCCCTCAATACCCAGAACTGTTTCATAGATATAGGCAAGATAACTGTTGTAGTTAATATTGAAGTAAGTACCACTGGCGTCAGTAATTGTTGAACCAAAGTTACCAGAAAAAGAGACATTAACTTCAAACTTATCCACCTTTTCGGCTGGTTTAGCCTGAACAGAGATAGCACTGGTAACGAAAAATACAGAAATAACAAATACTTTCAATAACTTAGCATACATATAGATATCCACAATAATATTTATAATTGATTAAAGGATACATATTGATCAATATTCAGTCAATCTGGACAGGATAATACCTGCAAATGGCCCGACCAATGGTCACCATTTTGATGTATATTGATTCGCCTGTTATTCACCTGTCATTGTAGAGAATTTGATGAATATTATTGAAGACGAACAAACTGAATTTCTATCTGAAAATTTCAAAAGCCTGAATTTATCAAGCCTGAAGATCACTGATAAAGAGTTTGATGACTGCACCTTCAATGAGTGCGACTTCAATGAAACAATTTTCAATAAATGCAAATTTATCGATTGCCATTTCATCAACTGTAACCTAAGCGTAATAACGGTATCACAGTGCAGATTCTCTGATGTTGTTTTTGATAAGTGCAAGGTAATTGGAGTTGACTGGACCAAGGCGTATTGGCCAAATCTTTCCTTCACCTCACCCATCAAATTCAACCAATGCATTATTAGTGACTCATCCTTTATGGGACTTAACCTTGAAGAAATTGTTATCGAAGAGTGCAAGGCTTATGACGTTGACTTCAGGGAAGGCAATTTCAGTGAAGCTAATTTTACCTACACCGATTTCACTAACAGCCTCTTCGGGAAAACCAATCTCACCAGTGCCGATTTTTCAGAAGCCACTAATTACCACATTGATATTTATCTTAATGAAATAAAAAAGGCCAAGTTTACCCGTTATGAAGCCGTAAGCTTGCTTGAGAGCCTTGATATTGAGCTTGTGGATTGAGAACCTGAATATAAATACAAACTTTTAGGGGCGGACTCCCGGCTGTAAATTGTTGTATTAAATTCTTCGCTGCCGAGAGCACGCACTTACATAAACAATCTATACACTAAAATGTATTATTCCTCATCCCAAATAGATATCAAACCCTCAAGTGAACCTATATATAAAGTGCTATCAGGCCCTATAGCCAATGGTGCCCAGTTACCGTCATAGGCTTTACCCGCACCGGTTAATACCTTAAACATTGTTTTACCAGTTTCTGAATCAAGCGCTATCACATACCAGGCAACATTACCGTTGTCTTGTACTTCATACGTATAGGAATAGATTAATCCGTTAGCTGCCGAAAGCTTGGGAACCACTGAAGGCATTATTTCATCTGACTGCCATACAATATCGCAACCGGTTTCATCGTCACGTATATCAATACGTACCATACCACCTTTCATATTGTCCCACTGCTTTTGCTGGAATGCATTAAGATAACCGGAATCATTTTTTGTGATAATCGAATTTCCCCAGGCAATCATTGAAATTTCAATCACTGACTCTCCAGGTGCAAATACCGGCACCTTACACACTATTCTGTCACCTTCTACTGCATCATAACGATTAATCACCAATACATTTACCTGAGGGTCAGCATTATCGGCAATGACAACGTACTTATCACCCAAAAGAGTCGGTGTGCTACCAGAGCCATGGCTGATTGCCCCAAGCTTACGCTCACTGCCTCTATCGTATTCCTGTCGCCACTTAATGGTTGGAGAACCATCACTACTTGCAGCAAAGCTATACATGGCATGGTCTGTTAATATAAACACGCCGTCATAAGCAACAGCAAAACTGTTTTGAATCTGCTCACCATCAAACTTGAAAGTTTTCACCCCACCTGTTTCAGGATTCACCGTACCAATTCGACCATGCAGGGTAATCCACCATATTAAGCCCCTGAAATCAGGGCTAACTGCAGTAATAGGGTCACACTCACCTTCTGGAGACCAGTTATTCCAATACATACAGTCTTGAGGCACATAACCACTCACATCCCAATCTTTATCAACATAAAACTCCCACCTGCCTTGCGGATTCTGCCGATGCCCCAAACGCAAAACTATCAGCAATGACAGCACGGTCTTTATTATCAAGATAAAAATACGATGACGAGGTATCTTTCATAAACACATCGGCATCAAACTTTACTACGCCTTCAAACGTTGAAGGACGCATAGGTAAATCATACTTAGCCAGCAATCTCATTGTGCGCGGCTCTAACAGGTTTAATTCAAATCCTCCAAATGAACCACAAAATACAATAAGATTCCCTTCATTGGTAAATGTCGTTGTGGCACACATACCCCCGGGCGCATTAGACCCTCGACGTGATTTTACCTGTGTATTGTTTCCTACAGGACCACTGGCCAGATGAACATCAGAATTATAACCACCTGAATGAATGGTGCTTAGATCTTGTGTAGCAAGAAAGGGATGCTGTTTTTGCGTAAAGCCGGTAATTGGCTTTGCAATAACATCGTTAACTTTTAAAAAGCGCTCTGTAGAACCCGATATTGAATCACTTTTAATGGGTCTACCCCTGCCTTGATCAATCACCACAAACAGGGGCACCAATATAACCAAAGCTAATACCAATGTTTTGGAATAAAATTTATTCATTCTTTACTCACTTTTCTACGATCTGCTTATTATGACTCAAGAGCCACATTAAATTGCTTGATATACGGCTCATAGGTTTTATAAAGCTCAGCTCTATCCAACCCATATCGCTCCAGCGAATACTCATGTATACCATATTCATCTTTCGGATGGGTAGCAAGATAGTCCTGAATGCTTTTCGCCAGATTTACCGGTACCGCTAAACCAAAATGCTCATAGATAGACCTAAGCGTATCTTCAGGCTGTTTAACCAGGTCTTTAAAATTAATATCGATAATATGAAGCTTACTCTGCCACTTCTGGCTGCGTATTAAATACCTGCTGCATTTTAAGCACATTCATCAGATTACGATGAATCATCTGCCCTGCGTCAATTCGGCCAAACAGATTAAGACAAGCCTCACCTTGTAATACATCAATCACTTTTTGTAAGGGTTCCTTGATAAGGTAAGCACCAAAAGCACAGCAACCCAACACAGGGCGGGTAAACTAAAGCCGAACACCCGAAAAAGTTAATCAGCCGGCCACGCAGATCAAATACTGGCTGACCAATAGAAGAGGTGGCATTCGAATTATTCTGAGCTTCCTTAATTCTTCAGACATAATATCGCCTTGTTGAGCCAATGTATTATTGATCTTATCACGGGATATTAGGGTCTGTTCTCCGACTACCTAGTCGGTTTGACACACCCTGCTACAACACAGCTTACGGTATTTAATTCTTACTGGTCTTTTTGAGAACGCTCTTTTAAAACATTTACAACCTGTTTTAACGATGATGAATTTTTTCTTAACTCTTCGGCTGTCATCGACGTTTCTTCAGCAAGGTTCTTGTTGTCATCAACAGCCCTGTCAATTTCCATTAAACCAACGGATATTTGCCGTATGGCTTCATTCTGTTCAGAACTTGAGTCTGAGACTTTGTAGATGGTCTCGGCCAGAGGAACAATTCGTTGTGCGATATCATCAAAAACAGCCTTGGTTGTATCTGACAATTCCACACCCTCTTCTACAGAGTGTAAATTTTGTTTAAGTAGCTTATTAATATTCTCTGCAGCTTCTGCTGAACGATCTGCAAGTTTCTTGACTTCCAAAGCCACTATCTGAAAACCACCACTTGATTCACTGGCTCGTGAAGCTTCTATCATTGCATTCAGTGACAATATGTTAGTTTGAAAAGAGATATCATTAATCACATCAATAATTGACTGAATCTCCGCACTGGAGCCTCTGATCTTTTCTATCGATTCTGATAACTTTTCAATATTAGCTTTACTGACATCCAGATGTATTTCAGTATCCTTGATCGCATCCAGGGCAGCATCAGCCAGGTGATTATTTTGTTCAGATGTTGCACTTAGCTCTTCAGTGGTTGTTGCTAACTGCTCAGTTGCCGATTTTTGCTGCAGCGCAGATTTTAATAACTGATCACTTGATTCTGCCAGAGTATCTGCGCTCTGGTTTACAATATCACTCTCGAGGGTAAGTTGCTCTATAACACCGAGAAAAGTCTCATCATGTTTACTGGTAATTAACTGTCGATAAAACATGGCCAAAATCGAGGAAAAAACCACCGCAAAAAATATCGCCGCATTTTGGCCAAGGTCAGATACAGGAACACTCCAGTTAATTGCCTCCTGAACAGGGCCATCAACAATACCCAGCAATATAATATCTAGCAGCATCACGACAAGATATCGCACCGGTTTTTCAGCCGTAAATGTTATTACCAGTAACAAAACAAAAAAGAAGAATGTAGCGCTGCCCATCGGTCCACGATCGACCATCCACATACCATTAATCGCCACACCAGCCACAACGTAGAAAAAGAACAGCGCCGCCTGTAATTTCTTCTGAAATCGACTCAGCCAATAAACATAACTATCAATCAGTAGACAGCCAGCAATAAGCGCCACCACTGGCCATGACCCCTGAAATGCCATAAAGCATACAGCTAGCAAAAAAATCGCCATGGCAAACGCCGCAGTACAATTAAAAATACGGTGCTCGAGAGAAAAGTGCTCATCAGAACCGGCAATGACGTGCAGGGTCTGCTTAAAATCCATCATGTTCCTATGCCGGTTTTATTATTGATATTATTCCGCCAGTATACCTTTTATTCCCCGCAGGTTAATGCCTATGTATCGGTTAATTACTAATACGTCATATATAACAATGGTATTTCTTCTTACAAATTTTTAAACTGATGCTCCATTATCGACACTGGCAAGACAGGGCTGAACCTATGTTTGAAGTTTATGCGACAACACCTGAAGATATGGGGCTTGGT
>CBDUPD010000028.1:0-12006 GCA_965368985.1 uncultured Spongiibacteraceae bacterium
ACGCGTACCATCAGGCGTATAAGGATAAGGACCAGAGATCTCTTCAGGAAAAAACGGTGCATCGGCAACCTGAATACTGTCCCACCCGCAAGCATCAGCCGTTCGGGCAATATCCTGAAATTCGGCAGGGTCAACCATAAACAGGTGAAATCCGAATCGCATAACTCACATCCTTTATTTATCAATCTAAATCAATATCCAGTCAGAATAAAAGCCCTACTCTTAATAGTCAATGTACGTGGTTATCAGAATTAGCGTTCCGATTTACTAACAAAACAATCTTTTTTTTGAGTTTTTAATAATATTCATATTAGTTAAAAATATTTCACCATTAAACACCAAAAGCAGCTACTCTTAACAACAGTTTGCCGCAATTAATAAAGGTTGTTTAATGGGCCGGTTTTCATTAGAAAAAATAGTAAATGCTGTTGCCGGGCCCAGTGATGATTATTCTCTGGAACATCGCGTATTCAACTGTGCCATAGCCATCTGTATGAGCTCATCAATTCCCGGTTTTTTTTACATGCTGTTTATTGGCAGCTTGCCAATTACACTGTTTTTGGTTTTTTCCAACATCAGTTACTTCACCATCTATTACCTGAGTCGTTTTTCCAACAAATTGCAAAAAGCACTTTTGGGCTTTGGCCTATTACAATGCATCAGTCTGAATGTATTCTGGATTGTCGATTATGGTGTACAGGGTACAACCGGTTTTTTAATTTACGTTATTCTGATTATCATCGTTTTTACTGCAGAAAAGCCTAACGGATATGTTGCTGTATTGTTTACTAATCTTGTTCTTCTGAGTATTTTCGATACTAAAATACAAGAAATGGTGCAATTTGAAATACCCTATAATATTGTTACTGAAAAGATTGCTTTAATATGCGCCATCTTTTATACGACTGTTCTGGTTATACTCTACAAGAAACTTATTCGGCGACGACTTGATCAAACCTATTATGATGTCATGGGGCAACTTGATTCAGAAAGTGAAATAGTCAGTCAAAACGCAACTACATTGGCAAATACCAGCGAAGATTTATTAAACTTTGCCTTACAACAAAAATCAGCCACTGAACAACTATCAGTAACTACCGAAGAGTTAGGCGCTACCGCTGAGCAAAACCAGCATCTCGCATCCAAGGCCATGATAACTATTAAGGACGCTGACAATCACGTTACCCAAAGCAGAGAAACGATCGGGGTTTTGGTAAATTCAATCGACAAAATCAATCAGTCAGGGAAAGAGATTAAAACCATTAATGATGTGATCAATGACATCGCCTTTCAAACCAATATATTATCACTTAACGCAATGATAGAGGCATCTCGCTCAAGTGAGCATAACGGCGGGTTTAAGGTAGTGGCTATGGAAGTTAAACGCCTGGCAGAAAGATCAAAACAAGCGGCCGAAAGTATCAATACTTTATTGAATAATAACTTCCAGACAGTGCAGGAAAGCGTTAATCTTGCAGAAGACATGAACCAGCGATTTAATGAAATATCTCAAGCAATACAACCATTGGTGGGCATGATACAAAATGTTAGTGATGCAAGTGCTGAGCAACATGAAGCTATTCGTCAAATCACAAAAGGTATCAGTGAAATTGATCGCGCAGTTGACGAGAACAAAAATCTTGCCGCGCTATCTTCAACAACTGCCAATGAACTACACAATAATGCAACATCGCTGTTGAATGTTGTAGAAATGCTACAAAACCTAATTGAGGATGCCTAACCCCCACAACAATACGTATAACTTAAGTAAATAATCCTGGAGATACACAGATACGAAAATATACTGAATTGAATTAATTGACTTACATCAGTGCATACAGTCAAAAACTCATACAAGATATAAACAGAACATATAATTTGATAATTTACAGGTGTTTATTATGCCAAAAGAAAAAATAGAAGGTCTACTCACCGAGATTTCAGAAAGTATCGGCGAGCACAAATGCAGCATACAACAAAAACAACTTCTAGAGGGTGTTGAGCGGCATATGCATGATATGAACGAGTCTGATAAACCAGACCCAAAATTCATAGATACTCTGGAATTACTGCTAATTGAATTTGAAGAGGAGCATCCCAAGGCTTATACCGCCATTCAGGAAATAATTAATACTTTGGCAAAGATGGGAATATAAGCATACTGCTCAAACTAAACAAACCAGACTCCGTTTGTTAACTGGCAATCAATCGAATCAAGCATCATATGAATGATCAGCCCAATACCTATATAACGGGTTTGCCTGAACAAGCATAAACATCCATAAAGTGCGATCGGGAAAAAGCCATGCAATGGATGAAAACCAATACTGCAACGGCCCGGATCATATATCGGGCTTGCCATCAAATGATCAAAGTCCACAAACATTGTGACCACCATCAGTAAATAGGCTTTTATCCAGTTTTTACGAAAGAAAATACCTGCCACGATGGCAGGTATTAGAAAATGCAGCAATATATGAACCATTAAGCCTCTACAGTAACTTCACCTAATGCCAGGTCAATCATAAACAGAAACACACTGTCCACTTCATCATGAAAACTATCTTTTTAAAATCCTGCTGTTGCAATCAAAAAAACATAAAATAGCATAAATGAACAGCCGATTGTTGCTAAAAACTGGAACCATGACCATTCAATAAAAAATGTTGCTCTCTTTGAAAATCGGGAATTCAGGAAAAGACCGAAAAAAATAATCAAGGCAAAAAAATAGGCCAACATACCGGCAATAATAAAGACAACCATTGCCCCTATTATTAAACCGATAGATTTAAGAAACTTCTCGATCTTCTAACACCTTTAGCGGGAGCTAGCCACGACACTTTGTTGGTTAATTTTCATTAAATACTTTTGATATTTTCTGGCTTGCTTACGCATATGTTTACTTGGTGCGTTATGTTGTACATCAGACATAATACTGAGGTATCTCTTGTCGCCCGTTTCTGACAATATCCGCAACAAGCCTGCCCCTGAAATAATTTGTTCCTTGTCTGTACGAATATATGGGTAAAACGTTGTTATCTCCTGAAACGCCAAAGCTATAACATCGTCATCATGACTATAACGTGACCTCCTCAGGTATCTGATACCCGACATTTTGAGCCTGATGTAAGGTGAGTCCATTACAGCCATATATAATTCTTTAGGATCTGTATATTCGGTAATCGTATTAATTCTTTCATGCCAATCATTAAAGTCATGCAATAATACCATCGATCGACTGGCATAAATATGCAGTTTTCCCTTACCTCCTTCACTAAACTTCTCAAGCAACGGTAAATATTTCAAATCACCCGAAGCCGCCAATGCCTGAAGTAGCCAAGATAACACATCCGGCCCCAATGTCCGCTTAGTAAGAGAGTTTTCCAAAATAGTTTTTATTTGCTCAAAAGCCCGATGATCATGAGTCGCTCCGTAATGAACATGTATGGCTGCCTGTTTCACAAGTTTTGCATTATCTCCTTTAAGTGCTGCAAGAATATTTGCTGTCGTCACGCTAGCATTTTCAACACTCATCTCCCGGGTACGCAAACCTGCACGAGCCAGATACGTCTTTGCCTCAACCTGAGTTCGCTCATCGGTTGCACCTAACAGCACGGCATATAAATAAACAGGTTTAGGGTAATTCTCTGCATTATTCAAAACTGCTCTGTACTTAATGTTGGAATTTAATTCTTTAAGGCTTTTTTCGATATAGCCCATATATCGTTGATTTGAGGTTTTATCGGCAGTTTTAAAACCCTGCTCCAATGTTTCCAGATAGGCAGGGTTACCTGATATCGACAAATACCTTGCCAGCCAGGCCATTTCATCAATATCCAGCTTGGTTTGGGCATTTTCATATTTCATCAAAAATGATTTATTAACCAGCTCGAAAAGATTTTTATCTTTAATCTGAACCTCATAGATATGACGAGCAGTTTTAATTCTCTCATCCTGATCTGCTGAATTCAGTTGCTTGCCTAATAACTCGATATCTCCACCTGCCGACATAACGACTGAACTCGACACAAGCAGGAGTAACATACTCAAGTACTTTAAAGACTGATAAATACGGCTAACCATCATAGTGTTTATTTCCATTTTTCTTATATTAGTATTGCACATTGAAAACAAACTATTCATGCCTGCTTCCGTTAATTTAAACTATTCGTTATTTTTAAAACATAAACCTAACTAAAAAACGGGTACTTGTTGACCTTGATGTCGATGAAGACTCACTCTTATCACCATCACTGTAAGTAACCTCAGAGTTCCCGAAATAAAACCTTTCTTCTATTTCAGCACCTACAGACAATCGATCAAAAACAAAGTACTCAAACCCCAATGCAGGCGCTAAAAGAAAATAATCACGCTCTGATTTATAATTATTAAAACCATTTTGTTCTTCATTTTCATACGTTCTCTCTTCATAACAAATTTAAACCCGGCTCAATTCTGAAAGTGTCGACACATTAATTGGCAAATAGATATGAGTACTATCTGATCGGGCTGACATGCCAATGCCTACATCAGCATTAACCACAGGCACAGATAGTAACAATACAAGTATTGAAATCGATTTAAGTATTTTCATGAGGGTTAGACTCGTCAATGTTCCATTTTTATTGGTTATAGTTGTACAGGAGATAGGGGGGGAGTAAATAAGACTGCACACAAACATCCTGTTATTCGGCACCTATAATAAATGGCTTTAACCGAACCCACAAGTAACACATGGTTATGCCAAGACAAGATTAATAAGATTTAAGTTATAAGACGGTGCTTTAAAAGGCGGCAGGTTCCTATTGAGAAATTATCAACCTGCCATCTCTATTTATTGTCTATCGGCTTTCAATCGAGGCTGGCGCCATTGACTGCCAACTTTCCTGCGCCTGTGCCTTTAATACATAATCACGGCTCATCTCAGGCGTATAATCACTGGCACCAAAGAGTATGGCAACAATCTCTTTCAGGCTGCGACTGTAGCGCAATTCATACAGCATTTGAGCAACACCGGCAAAGGCCAGGCGTAAAGGGTTGGTAGTCATCTCTTCTGCTTCAATACCCTGCAATCCCACACGAGGTCGATAGTCAGTAGCTGTTCTATAGGTTCCAAACACCCTATCCCAGAAAAAGAATAAGCCCCCTCCTATATTCACCAGGTTTCCACGAGGCTGGTTATGCATCGGTTCCGCTGAGTGATGCAGATAGTGGTAAATACCCTCTGAAGTAATTGTACTCAGCACACGAATAGGCCATTGCTTCTGTGCCCAAACATATAAAGCTGTTTGGTGGCTAAACAAGTTAGCAAAAGCCGATATCAACTTGAAAATAATCAGATAGATAATAATTGGTTCAGCAGTAATCAGCTTACCGATCACCGAAAAGATGACAACATACGGCACGGCTGCAAACAGAAAAAAAGGGAATGTATTAAAAACTGCCTGTGTACTGGGTTGAATCAGTTCTGGCGTCATGTGGTGTGTACGGTGAAATAACAACCACAGCAAGCGGCTCTCATGAGCCAGGCGATGAAACCAGTAATGAAAGAAGCCACCGACCATCATGATAACGAAAAATGCCAGCCAAGCAGGCAGCTCAACGATAGTAGGAATCTGCTGCATCAAGCCCTTTATCATATTGAGCAGTTCATCAAAAGCATTAATACCGCCCATAAAGTCACTACCCACCAGCGGAGCAACCAGGCCGGTTAATACATGAATAGCACCGATACCTAAAGTACACACAGCATTCAAAGACAGATAAGTAAACAATACTGTTATAGGGAACGGTTTACCAATCAACCGAGGATATAAAAAATATCCCAACATGATAATTACTGCTGTAAAAACCAGATTGACGACAGTAAGGCCCACAAACAACAATAGAGGTAGGTAAAACCATTCGCCATTGGCATTTGAATAAAAGTGGTCAAACACTTCCATAAAGGGGCGGAAATCCAGATTATCACCAAGGCCCGGTCCAAGATAGGCAACATATTGCATTAAGCCGAGAAACGACAAAGAATAAATAATCGCAAACACAACTATCACTGTCGTTGCTACCGAACGATAACGCTCACTAATATCCAGCTCGGCCGTAAACAGTCGATGCCATAAAGGTAATTGCCGGCTTTGTGAATGCATGTCTATTCTCCTATTATCAGGTTTATAGGCGTAAAGGCTTGATATACTCAACGACAGCATAATAAAACTACTGCGCTAATTCACGCTATTGAAAGACATATTCTAATCCGAGTGATAGATAATAATAATCGGATTTGATCAACTTTCCATAAACAATTATAAGACATTGATTATTAAAGTAATAATACTCAAAAAAACTCAAAATTTGTGCTTTAATTAGATATATAGTGCCATTTTAGCAATGTACTCTCGGGTTTTGAGAGCACATAACAAGAGATAATAATGAAACAAGGCTTCTTGCTGATACTTACATTACTTTCTTTTAGTGTATTTACCACTTCTGATGCCATAAGCTCTGAAGAGGCAAATGAGCTTGAATTAAATGAGCTGCTTATTATCTGGAATGAGCGTGCCCACTCAAAAAAAGGTGGCGATGCATATCGAATTCTCAAAGACAGCGCATCCTGGTACAGCTTGTTTAAACAAACGCTTGAAGACTGGGGAGACATCGGTAAACGAACCGGTGTTGAACAAGGCAGCATAGAAATCGTACAAGATGTAACAACACAAGAAGAATGGAATCTTGAAACAATTCCCATGATATTTAGTGAACAGGAGAGAATTGATAAGCTGCGTTACTGCGTATCATTTTATATAACCTCAAAATTGTTCTATCCAGAATCCTATTCCTATGAAAAACAAAACTCCTATATCTTAAAAAAATACCTTCATAAAGACTCGGATGCTTCAAAAGGTTTATTCCTTCCATCAAAACATTTGCAAAAAATATTATCCCTATGTGAAGCCCCGTTTAAGAAAGACATCGAAACAATAGATGCATTGGTCAAAACGGCATACAGCGCTCACCTAAAAAGAGAAGAAGAACGCAAAGCCGCTGAATTATTGAGGAAAAAAAGAATAAAGGCACAAGCGACTTCAAAAAAAGAAAAGCCAAAGACAATAATAAAAGAGACAACCGAGAACACATGGAAGCTCTGGATTGATGAATGGGGGATATATCTATTTGAACTCATCGTATTTCTGATAGTTGTTGGCATAATAATGGCCCCAACACTTAGCCGAGAAGAACGAGAGGCAAGAGCAGAAGAGAAAGAAAGACAACGAAAGGAAATAGGTATTATAAGAAATCGCCTTCTGGCAAAATACAATGATAAAAGAATTGTTAACAAAATAGCCAACCATCAGTATTGGCAAGGTCAAACAAAAGAACAATTACTTGATTCGTTAGGAAGCCCGGATGATACCGACACCTATGTTATGAAATCAGAAACGAAAGAAACCTGGAAATATAAACAAGGTGCAAAAAGTGGTTATGCATTATTGATCTTCCTTGATAATGGGAAAGTTGTTGGCTGGGAAACACTGTGAGTGGCTTGGGGAATAGATCTTTTAATTAAGAATATGCTGTACTGATGAGGTATATTTTGGATATCTAATTATTTTGTCACGGTTCAAACTTGATACCAGGTGCTTTTTATTTTATCCAAATATATCATTATTCCCCTGTTGTGCTGATATTTTCCCAAAAACAGCCTCACTACTTTGTATGCTATAAGGAAAGAATACTGTCACGGAGTAATCTTTAACATTATCTTTTGCATGTGCTCTAGCATATAAAGCCCGTATTCGGTCAGAAGAAAACGGTGAACCAATATATACTGTGGCTATGGATCTACTATATCAAGGAACCTTTAAATATAGTGGCCATAAACGTATAACAAATGGAGCAAAAGGCTTAACGAAAAATCTTAGCCATTTGAAATTATCACTGAATTCTTGACGGAGATCTTCAAGACTATGGTTCTGGAATTTTAAAAGATGTTGAGCTTCTGAACTATCAAACCAGTCAGTATAGAATTGACCATTACCAAAATAACTTCGTGGAAATGAGATTCCCATACCTTCACTCATTACATTCACGAAATCATAATGTGTCCCCTGACAGTTTTTTCCACCACCAATTAATAATGTTTTTCTTAAAGCTTCTGGCTGTGAAATAGCGTGAGTAAATGCAGTGGCAGCATCTTTGGGATGAATAAACTCAATTCGATTATCCGCTGCAACCGAAAAAGCCATCTTCATCTGTTCTTTATCAGAATGACGCATACGTGAATCTACCATTCCGGCAATACGTAAAATCATCCAGTTTGTAGATGATTTTCGAATCATATTTTCACATTCAATTTTGTGGCCTGAGTAATGATCGGTTGCTGCTGTTTCTTCAGAAGCAATTCTTGGTGGCTCTTTGTCTTGTGTTAAACCGTAAACAGAACACGAAGAAGAAAAGACAAATATGGGATTACTATCAGATTGTTCTGTAGCACGAAGCAAGGTTTCAGTACCTGTTAGATTAACCTCTTTGGATAATTCAGGATTTAATTCTGAAAAAGGTGGAATAATTGCCGCGAGGTGAATGATGGCATCCTGACCTTGAACTAACTTTGATACCAATTCCTTGTCTCTTATATCGCCCCAATACAATTTAAAATCATCTGAAATTTTTGATGCCACTTTTTCATTAACTTTGTTTTTTATATCAAAGCAGGTAATAGAGTGCCCTTCTTGAAGTAATTTTTCGAGCACAAGGCAGCCTAGATTCCCAAATGCGCCGGTAAGCAAAATATTCATATTATCAGCCTATAGAGAAGTTACTCTCTCAATTTTTTTAACTAAATAAATCAACTTTTTCAACTTCTACCGGGGCTCCACGTGGTGCATGTCCCGGGCCGCCATAAAACATTCGATAATGTAGTTGACAGTATCCACCTGCAAGATGAATTGCTTTCCATGGTGCCGCTATAGGTTCTTGCTGACCCTGCCAGTTTTTAAACTGATAGGGTTCCCATGCATGATAAATAATGACTTCTCCAGGTGCTGTTGCCGCTGCAACCTTTACCTGACACTCAAATTTGCCCAGATCATTAAACACTCTCACTTTGTCACCATCTTTAATGCCACGAGCCTTACATTCAACAGGATTTATAAAGCAGACAGGCTCACCACGCTGTAAACGTAATAGTAATTTGTGGTCACGCCATATTGCGTGAATACTCCAGCGATTGTGTCCTCCATTGATACGCAAAGGATACTTACTGTTTGTATGTGGTGAATCTTTATGTACAGGCAGTGTTTCACCGGCTTCTACAAACCAGGGGTGATCAATGAAAAACTGTTGCCGTCCTGTTAGTGTTGGCCAGGCAACTTTCTTCTCTATGAAATCCTGATGTGGCCAGTGCGTATCTTCAGGATTATAATCACTATAGGTTTGATAAATCAGGCTTGGTCTGGCCGGGCCTATAATTCTTACAGCACCCATATCAAGAGCTTCACGCCCACTGTTAGCAGAAACACTTGGGCTGTTTGCAAAAATTTCGTCCATCAATTTTACAGGGTCTTCAGGATCTGTAGGGTCGCTCTTTCCATGCTGCGTATGAATATCATAAACTGTTGCCAGGTCCAAAGGTTTATCCATAAACCCCCTAACAGGTTCTATATTTCTATCTTTGGCCCTTTGGGATACATACTTGCTGAGTAAGCCAAATGCCTCCCAATCAGATTTTGATTCACCTAGAGGCTCTGTCGCCTTATCGGAAGTAATAATATAGGGCACATAGGTTTGACCATACTTAATGCCATATTTTTCATAATAGCCTGCAACAGGAATAAAGTAGTCAGCATATAAACTGGACGTGCTCATACGAAAGTTAAAAGATACAACCAAGTCGAGTGTTGGCCAGAATTTATCACGTGCTATCTGTGTGGCAGGCCAGCGTCTTAACGGGTTGCAACCTGTGAAAATATAAGCTTTGGGCTTTCTGTCCTCTGGTGGGTGAATCTTTATCCACCCTTTATCGATAGACTCTCGCATATAACTATCGAGCGTTCTTGATAATGCAGGATCTTTTAATTCCTCTCTGTTCCAGAGTTCCTTATAACCGGCATGCGCATACAGGAAAGCCATCAATGGTGTATTGGGTGCTTTGTCACTGATAGCACAAAACAGATTTTCATAATCTCTTGGTGATAATCCCCTTATGGCTTTGGGTATGATCTTCAGCATATCCACTGTTGTCAGACCGACATCAGCCATCGCATCAAGGCCATCCATACCCCACCAGGCAGCAACTCTAACACCGCTACCTGCTTTACCCTGATTACCTGTTAGCGTCATCAGTAAGATCATTGCTCGTTGAAACAGGTCGCTATGATAGTGTTTGCAGGCACCCCATGAGGCATAAATCATGGCATTGGGAGCAGCAGCCATTTCCCGCGCAAAGCGACGGATAAGCCCTGGATGAATACCCGTAATAGCCGAAGATTTTTCCGGAGTATAGTCACTATTTAATTGCTTCACCAGTCGATCAAATACGGTGTGCACTTCGACTGCATCACCGTCAGGCAATGTCACTTTAAAATTACCTGACAGTGCTGGTTTGATCTTGTTCAGCTTCAGGCTTCTTCCATCATCACCATCTCCTTCACAGCCAGGCGCTACCACTGCTTTGTTTTTGACCTTATCCCAAAGATACAAAGCATTATTTTTTCCGTTAGTTTTTATGTCACTCTCTCGTAAAAATAATCCTGTATCTTTTCGAATAAGAAACGGTAAATCGGTTTGTTCTACTATATAATCTTCATCAATCAGATTTTCTTCTATCATTACCTGGGCACAAGCCAAACCCAAAGCTGCATCTGTTTCAGGGTTGATCTTAATCCACATATCAGCATGGACAGTGCTGGGATTCATGTCGGGCGCAATAACAACCAGTTTAGCTCCCCTGTACTGAGCCTCATGCAGATTGTGCGCCTCAGGAATACGTGTATAAATCGGGTTACCTACCCAGATAACAATATAGTCTGATCGAAACCAGTCATCTGATGTACCTTCACAGTTATACATCCCCCAGGTTTGCACTGCACCCATAGGCATATCTCCCACGCCTGACCATGAGTCTATACGTGTAGCCTGAATAGCATCAGCAAAACGCCAGTCTCCTGCTGTTTCAGGGCCGTATCCACCATTTGTTGTACCATCATCGAAGATAATTGATTCAGTGCCCTGATCAATAGCGGCATCAATAAGCTTGTCTGCTATCTCTGTTAATGCTTCATCCCAGCTGATTCGCTTCCATTTGCCTTCTCCTCTTTCGCCCATTCGTTTTAATGGGTGCACTACTCTTGCTTCTGATAATTGCAGGCTAGTGTAACAGGCGCCTTTCTGACAGCCTCTGGGATTCATGTCGGGTACATCAGGTCTGGGAGCTTCGTATATAGCATTTTGCTCTTCACGCCAGGCAATGCCATCTTTGACGTATACATCCCAGGAGCAAGCCGATATACAATTGGCTCGTGTATGTGTTCCCTTGACAACCTTATCCCATTTCCATTGCTCACGATAAACATCGGAGAAATCGTTATAGTGTATTTTTTTGGCCAACACTTTGGGCAATTCAGTCCATGCCACAGTTTTATCTTTTGATTGTAATTTGTAGACACCCAGGCCAGCAGCAGCTGTGCCAGCTCCTACTGTAATAAGAAATTTACGCCGTGACAATTTAGTTGATTTGCTCTTGTTCATTTTTTTCTGACCTTTGACTGATTAGTTGCTTTTATCGCAACTCGTGTATCTTGTACGGCAGTGCCGGGCTGATAACGATTTATACCCTGATGTATCTGCCCATACCCATTTGCTAAATGTAATGGTTTAATCAATCCGGGTATCAACCATTTATAACTCTCGTGATTTGGAAATTGATTCGGTTCCCAGGCATGAAAATAGAAAGCAACATCGGGGCGAACCATGGTGGAGTATTTCACTCGCATATAGATTTTGTGATAG
>CBDUPD010000029.1:0-11860 GCA_965368985.1 uncultured Spongiibacteraceae bacterium
GCTTACGCCATCAAGGTTAAAACGTTGTTGTGACTTTCCACTATCGCAACGCTCTATAATCGGGTTGCTGGCTGTTTTTTTACTCAGGCAATAATCATAATTTGCTGACCAGCGAATTTGACCAGAACCACTTGTACCGGGCGGCTTAACAAAAAACCAGCGTTGAGAAAAATCACTGTTCACAGCAATACAGTCAATCAGTTCAACAACCGGGTTCCATGTTTGTGGATCTGCAAAGCGTTTTTTAATGTCTTTTACGGTTATGCAGTTACCAGAGTATTTGCGGCTTTCAATTGACCATGTTTGTAATAATGGGCTGTTGATATGAAAATCAAATGAGTAAGGTGCAACCATGGTGTTGCCGTTGAGGTCACTTACCCCCTGAATTGTCAGGCTATAAGTAGAGGCCTGTTGAGAAAAAGCATAAGACTGGTCGAAGGTATCAACGAATTTAACCACTACACGATTTTGATAAGCGGCAATACTATCAATTAGGTTATTGTTGTCCGAGAGTGAAATATTATTTGAAGATACAGAGGACGGGTTAATGACTTCATCAAAGATAAAATGGATTTCTTGTGAGGGAGAAACGCCAACACTGTTATTGGCAGGGTTGGTTCTTAAAATCACAGGGGCTTTCAGGTCGCCAGTGTTTACTATCAAGTTTGGTCCCGGAAATTCTTCTGTGCTTAATAGTATCTTCCCGCTTTCTTTTTCCTGAATACCATATTTGTATTTGTAATTACCAGAATGTTCAGCAAGGCCTTTACTGATGCTGTAGCTATTGCCTTGTACTTTATCCATGGTGATTGCCAGCCAGTCCCATTCGTTATCTATATTAGGGCTCCACAATAACAGGGCAACATCATAATCTTCAGTAACTACTTCAGCACTGAAAGTAAACTCGGTATTTTCAGCAAAACCGGTAGCGGGGGTTACAGCATTGCCTTGAATATTGGGTAGAGCAGGCAGGTCTGTCTGGCAGGCGCTGATCACTATTAGCAGCATTGTGCTAATGAATATTTGTATGAAGTTAACTGGTTTTATTATTGTCATTTTCTAATTGTAGTTCTGTTATTTAGTGATGCAGTGGTTGTTTTTTAACCTATTTGTTGATACTAGCCACTATAAGGTAATTTGCCGTGCCAGAGAACTCGCAAAACATTAAAACCAGGTCACAATATGATAATTATAAGTTGTTGTTTATACAGATAAAAATATTATGTAATGGTATGTTTGTCCTGTCGACTCGCATTTTATTGTGACTGGTTAAATGCTTATCGCAGTTAAAGCTTCAGTATAGGGGTATTATCCGGTTACAGGCTCTTCTCGTGAGGGGGAGGGTTGATAGACAGCTAACATATTAAGAACTTATGATTATTGATAAGCGATAAAAGGAGGGGTTATGACTAAGATATTTGTTGCGGTTTTTCTGACCATTTATCTAATTGCTGGCTGCTCAAGTGGAGGTGGTGATTCATCAACGGGTAAAACTGTTCCTCATGAAGAGGCTTGGGGTATCTACGCACTGAACCTGGCTTCTAAAAAAGTTTCGTTGATATACAGTACTCCAGAGGCGATTCATGGTCTTAACTTCAATGCGCAAATTCAAAAGCTGGCGTTTGCCCAGAAGGTGGGAGGAGATGCTGATGAGAACTACGAAATCATGACAGTCGGTATTGATGGCGCTGATATTTCTCAGTTGACTGATAACAGTATCATGGATGTCTATCCCAGCTTTTCTCCCAGCGGAAGCCAGATTGCTTATCTTACTTGGGGGGCAACCCTCGATATCTATAAAATGAATGCTGATGGAACTGATCAGCAATTGCTTTATGACTCCGGTTATCATGATGCAGATGTAGACTGGGGAAATGGTGGCCGAATTGTATTTACCCGAAATCATCAAATCTGGACGATTAATGAAGAGGGCGCTGATGCCCGGCAATTAACTGATCCATTAAATGCCGGTGAGTGGGGGGTAGCGAATCTTCCGATTGGTGATTACGATCCTCGTTTTAATTCAGACGGTAGTCAGGTAATTTTTGACAGAATGGATGATATTAGCCAGCAGCATGGTGGCTATAATATTTACGCGATTGATTTTTCTGGAACTGAAGAAACGCAATTGACGAATACAACGTATGCTCAGGGCTTTCCTAACTGGTCATCACTGGATGAGAAAATTGTTTATGTTGTAGCAGCGATCTCTGGTGAGGGAAAGTATGATATGTACATGATGAATGCAGACGGAACTAATAATCGGGATATAACCCCTTCATATTTTCCTGCTGAATTCTTATGCCATAATGCGGTTTTTTCGAGTGACGATTCAGTGATTTATTTTGTTGGGCAATGGTACCAGTAGTTTTATTTATACTCATAATGTTGCTTGCTACGAGTGTTGAACTTTCGAAGAATCTAATGTTTTGGCACCAGGCCATATAAGGAAATACATATGACAGAGGATATTTATAAAACGCCTGAATCAGGTTTGAGAGAAACTTCTGAGCAGTCGTCTGATGATATTATTAAAATGTACTCTCCAAACCAGGTTATTTGCAGTACGTTTGGTGGGTCAGTGAGTTTGGTTTATTTTCTTATGTCAAACTTCACGACGCAGAGCCAACCTAACAGGTGCATCTATTGATTTAGGTCACTTTATAAAGTTAATGAATACTATTAATTGAGCTTGAAAATAATTATGGATAACGAGAACCCTTATTTAGCACCGGAAAGCCTACTAATGAATACCGATGAACGTGAGCGGGTGTATCAGCACAAGAAGTATATGATTTTTGACCCCAGGCACCAACTTCCTCAGCGCTGCATCTATTGCAATAAACCTTCAGAGGTTATGCAAAAGCGAAAGCTGGTTTATATTAATCCATGGTGGTATTTACTCATTTTTATTAATCTATTGATTTTATTGATTGTGTCTCTCTTTGTGACAAAGCGATTTACTGTTGAGGTACCTCTTTGTGCTGAGCATAATAATAAATCTCAAAAATTGAAGCGTACCGGATGGATTATTCTGGTTTTAAGCTTTGCGCTGTTTTTTGCTGCTCTAGCGATTCAGCCAATCACTGACGGGATTTTGCCGGCTTTGCTTATAGGCTGTATGGTTTTGGGGTTTATCTCACTGTTTTTCTTTGTTGGCGCATCACACTTGGCTATCTATAAGTACAAAGAGAATAATATTTGGGTAAAAGGCTGTAAGGAGAACTTTCTGCATTCACTTCCGTTATTCGAGAATCGGGGGAATCGGGTAGAGCCAAAATTCTGAAAAATATTGTTTAAACACGTCTGCTGTTTTGAGTCGGTTAATCACCCTTCTTTCAGGTAAACATACTCCCATTGGCAGGCGATATCATTGGCATCTTTTCTGGGCGGAAGTTTCAGCGCTTTACACTTGATATCCTTATCGAGCATTTCACCCGAGATCGGCATGCCCAGAATACAGATCTTGCAGCTGTGCTTAAGGCGTGAATCATCGTAGTGTTCAAAGCGGTCGGTGGCCGGGCAGGTTTTATGGGTTAGAATGCCATGGTTCTCGTTAATTAAATTAAAATCAACATTGAGTATGCCGACTTCGCCGGGGGCAAACTGAAAGCCTTTAAGCAGGCTTTCTACCGATGTGCCTTTTTCCTGAATGGCTTGTAAGCCGATATCAAGATCATATTCTGCAGCCTCAAGATCAAGCCAGACAAGTTTTTCAATTTTTTGAGCGATATCAGCATCAAACTTTTTAGCGACTTCCTGATACCAGCGACTGGTGACAAACATATAGGCTATAGCTGAATAATTCCACAGCAATTCAAGTTGTTCATTAGAAAGTGTTTCTAATTGTTTTTGATAGTCATCAATATTGATTTGATATGATTTTTTCCTTTCGGTTTTTTGCCAGAGTTTTTCTAATGCGGCAAAACCTGTATCGATGCCTTTGCCACGTAACCAGGCCTTTGTTTTGTTGGGAGAACCAATCCAATCAGGTTTAGATAGTTTTTCGGCGTTAGTGCTGGTGTTGGGATTAGTGCCTAAGCCTGCTAAAGAAACCAGTAATTGGAAAGCGGGGCCGAGAGTTGTTAAATTCTCAGGTAATAATGCTGTATTTTTTGAGGCAAAGGTTAATAAATCAGGTTTTAGTTTTCCGGCAGCAATGACAAATCGCAGGTCATCAATAAACAGTGACTGCCAGTTTTTGTCTTGTGGCCATATGTTTTTTACCATGCCATTTGCAATGGTTGAATTAAATTCATTGGCTAGCGCTTTATGCCAAACTTCATTGAGATTTTTATGGGCGACAGTGGTGCGCTGAATAAGATCCAGAATAGTGGCTTTAGGAAGGTCTCTGGCAATTTTGGCGCTTTCAAATGACATCACATAACTCCGTTATTTTTTTGCAGTATATGTTCCGATAATTCAAGTATGGCACCAGACCCTGCAAACTAAAAAAGGCTGATTACTCAGCCTGAAGTGGTTCGCTACCTGAGCAAAGCCATAAGTCAGCCCCAGGGGATCTGACTTATGGAAAACTTATTGAAAATACAATGTGTGATTCGCATCATAGAATAGCGGATCATTAGGTCGTGGAATCGCTGATTCCAGACCTGAACCTCTACGGGTTCGGGCTGCGGTATATTTGAAGCCAGGGCCAGAGGTTTTCTCATCACACCACAAGCATTCATTTAACTTGCCGGTATTTTCATTGGCTAACGGGCAGCCGCTTTCTTTCATTTGTTGTCTTAATACCGGGTCAGAAGTTTCAACTTCGGCTGGGCAGGCGTTAAACTTCTCGGCAATAACCATGGTGAAGAATGCTTTTGCACGGGGCCAGAACAAGGCGTCATTACCGTAAGCTTTCATACAAGTTGACTGACACTCCTGACCGGTATGTATGCCATTGTATGCCCAGCTTTCAGCACACATGGATGTGAAACCTACCGATTCTTCGATGCATTGTTTTACCTGATCAAGATTATCATTACTGGCTTTTCCACGCTTGGTGCATAGGCGAATTGGCGTTGTTTGATCTTTTACACCCATATAGACAGCAAGATCTTTCAGTGTTGAGCAAGTGCCACATTGGTATTGGTGGGTAACCGTCCAGCCAGCAGCTTCTGCTTCAAATTTGCTTGAGAAAGTTTGCATATTGTAGTCAACCTGATTGCTGTCAGTGAATTGAATCGCACAAACTTCATTTGCAGCAGCCTGGCCGTTGGTGATATCTGAATGCCAGCGGCTAACCACTTCTTGCTGGAAGTATTCAATACCGTTATCAGTAAATTTATAGCCTTCTTTAGTGTCATTATATTGTTCGGGGTTAAACACTTCCGTGCCGTTCACCATGATAGCGCGTGGTTTAGGTAGCGGTATGTCATTACCTTTGTAGCGCGGGAAATAAGGGTTTGCGGTTTCAAACCCTTCACCTTTGTTCACGCTGCCAACCAGTGATAATTCATTATAAATTTGCTGCTGGTTAAGCGCGTTGGTGCTGTAGAGGTATTGAACCAGTTCTCGAGTCTCTGCAATACTCAGGTTTACCCCATGTAGCGGGTTTTCATACTTGATGTCAGCGAAACGTACATCAACTCTTCCCAGCATAAAGGCAGGGCTAAGTTCCTGTTGTTCTCTGGCTGTGATTTTCCAGTGGTTGCGATGCTTTTCAAGCAGGCCGTCACATAAAGATGATTCAACTTTATTGATATCACCTACATCGACAATACCTGTTGCTACACAGCCACCATGATTAGATACAATTTGTTTATAGCCACTGCTTACGCCGTCAAGATTAAAGTGTTGTTGTGATTTGCTGCTATCACAACGCTCGATAACAGGATTGCTGACTGATTTTTTGCTCAGGCAATAATCATAATTGGCAGACCAGCGAATTTGACCTGAACCACTTGAACCGGGTGGTTTAACAAAGAACCAGCGTTGTGAAAAATCACTGTTTACAGCAACACAGTCGATCAACTCAACAACCGGGTTCCAGGCTTGTGGGTCTGCAAAGCGTTTTTTAATGTCTTTTACAGTTATGCAGTTACCTGAGAATTTACGACTTTCTATTGAGTAGGTTTGTAATAATGGGCTGCTGATGTGAAAGTCAAATGCGTATGGAGCATTCATCACATTGCCATTAAGATCGCTGACGCCCTGAATGCTTAAACTGTATTGTGAGGCCTCTTGTGAAAAATCAAACGATTGATCAAAGGTGTCAGAAAATTTTACTGTCACACGGTTTTGATAAGCGGCGACACTTGAAATCAGGTTGCTGCTATCAGATAGCGTAATGTTATTACTTGATACTGAAGCAGGGTCAATCACTTCATCAAAGATAAAATGAATTTCTTGTGAAGGTGATACGCCGACACTGCCATTAGCGGGGTTGGTTCTTAAAATACTCGGGGCTTGTTGGTCGCCGGTATTAACAATAAGATTTGGTCCAAAAAACTCTTCTGTGCTTAGCAAGATCTCTTCAGTTTCCTGATCTTGCAGGCCGTATTTGTATTTGTAGCTGCTCGAATATTCAGCAACACCTTTACTGATGCTGTAACTATTACCTTCTCCCTGAATCATGGGGATAGCCAGCCAATCCCATTCGTTATCGATATTAGGGCTCCACAACAACAGCACAACATCGTAATCTTCAGTATCCACCTGGGCACTGAATGTGAATTCAGTAGTTTCAGCATAACCTGTGTCAGGAGTCACTGCATAACCTTGCACATTGGGTAGATCCAGTGGCAAGTCTGACTGACAGGCACTGATGCTTATCATGACAAATAAACTGATGATAAGTTGTCTATAGTTAGCTGGATTTAACACATTCATTCAATCGGCCTCTTTTTTAGTTTTTATACAAGCGGGTGTTTTTTAAGCTATAGTGATATTGATATTCTGTACTATAAATAAGTAAAACGTCGGTGAGAACTCGCAATACCGCAGAAATTTTTCTAAAAAATAGTTATCTTATGTTATTGTTTTTTAACTGAAATGTTGGGTTTTAAGGTTTGCCTGTTTTATTGCCTCGCATTTTTATTTGACTAAATAAAATACAGAGATTGTTTTAAAGAATAAGTATAAAAAATATGCAAGAGAGTATGTATGGCATCTGAGAAACCGGAAGCACCTCGCAAACAACCCAAGCAGCAACGTTCAAAAATTCTGGTTGAGAGTATCTTGCAGGCAGGTGTTGAGATATTGGAAGAGCCTGGCCAGGAACTAACGATTGATAAGTTATGTGAAAGGGCTGGAATTGGTGTAGGTTCGCTTTATCAATATTACCCCAGTAAAGAAGCAGTATTGAATGACATATTTAGCCATGTTGTTGAAGAAGAGTGGGAGGGGTTAGAAAGAAGTTTGGTAGAGGCATGCGAAATGGAGTTTGAGGAGGGAATTAAACATCATGCAATGACAGGCCTTCGATTTGTCAGAAAAATTTATCAGCTGGAGCCTGATTTTTACCGTAAGTTTGGCGGTAGTTATCTGCCGCATGCAACGGAAGCATTTTCCGAAGATGAGACAGTCCTGCAAATTGAAAGGCAATTTCTTCAGCTTTTTAGAAAACACCCGAAAGCGGGTAACATGAGTGATGCTCAACTTGAACAACTGGTTTTTGTTTATGGGCAGGGTTCAGTTGCTGTTTTACGTTCAATCGTCGAAGAAAGGCCGGAATATATTTATGATGATGACTTTATGGAACGCCTGACTAACCTGTTCTGTCTTGATGCGATGTTTGGTTAGTGTTGATTAACACTGTTCAGGCTTTTTTGACATTATATGCTTTAACGCAAGCTTCACAGATACATGCTTGACCACGGTTAGTTTCAGGCACTTGCTCTGTTAGGCCGGGAGGAAATCTAATGTCGGGGTTGTTGCACCAACAGTTGTTCTCAGGGTCGCCGCCGCATTTTACATTAAGACAGTTATTTTCCTTGCCGCATAGAGGGCACTTTGTTGCAGCTGTTGTTTGAGTCATTTTGTATGTGGTCTCTGTTTTATATATTCAGGCGGCTGCAGGGCTACCGATATTGTTGATTATTAGCTGTTTAATCTCTTCGGCATCCGCTTCGTCACAATCTGTCTGGTATTGTTTTTTTATACCGTAGTCTGTGAGCGTGTAATGAAATGTAGATTCAACGCCATGTTGCGCCAGACAGTTTTTAACACAGTGCAAATGGCATCCATCAAGTGAGATAATTTTTCGACCAGATTTGGCTTTTTTAACAATAGAGGGTACACCGCCGCCAACACCTGCGATACATGACATCTCGGCAATATTTTTTCTATCTAACTCTAAAGCTATGTTGTTTGCCAGTTGGGCGATATTGGAGCAGCCTGAGCATGAGTAGATCAAGGGTAGATTATTTCTGCTTTCGCTAGCCATTTTTGTCGTCTCTTTCACATACAATACAGGTGGTATTTTAACCTAAATAGCCAGTCTTGTAGATGTTCGGTGTTTGATGTCGATCAAATTGAACTATGTTTCAATAGAAAAGGTATAAAGACTGGTCATCCCGGTCGTGGTCGAGGGATCTTCAGAAGATATAAGCAGGATTTCCCGGCTACATTCGAAATAACCAGATAGGCTGGCTTAAGTCTACGTTTTTAGTGATGATTAATGTTTGATTAAATCCATGAAACTTCGTGTATTGGAGAATAACTCCCGGGAATCATATGAAATACGATGAGTTCCGTGGCAGCGAGCACAGGCTAATACGGCGAGTGTGCCGAGATCACGCCCCTGGTCTTTTAGTGATCCATGTTGCAGGTTGTTTTTGAGCGAGCTTGCAGTAAGTTTGATAGCTTCAGAAGGATATTGCAGGTTCTCTTTTTCATGACAGTTTACGCAGGTAGTACCCAGTGTATCCATACCTGCATTCAGGTCAGATAAGGCTTGCAGAGCAACATCCTGTTTTCCATCGACTGCAGCAATTTTAATCTGGTTAATCTGCTTTGTCAGTTTATCCATATGAGAAGTTAATTCGATGGAGTTATCTATTTTCATCGATGAAAAATCAGGTGCACGATACAGTGTAGCAGTAATGCTTCTGAAATCATGATGGCATGAATTACAGCTTATATTGAGCTCTTCAAGGGCGAGTTTCACATTGTCATATTTCTGTTCTTTAGCGTATGCCTGTAAGTCAGAAAGAGTATGTTTGTCGAGCTTCTTTTGCCATTCAGGCACCATCTCGGCTATTTTTAAATAGTGTTCGCTGAATTGTGAAGCCCATTTATTAAGGTTTTTATCATCTTTTAGTTCAGCGTAGTGTTGCACTGCCTGCATTTCACGTCGCAAATTAAACATATTATGCAGCCATTCCTGGCGCTTGTTTTCGGGCTTATACCATTGAGACAGAGATGCTGGCGGTGTTTTTACCATCATAACCTTGTCTTTATGCATGTAAACAAGACCGCCAATAAAGACAATAAGCAGGCATTGAATAAAAATAAAATGAGACCAGCGCATAGAAGGTATTCCGGTTTTATCTAACGTGTCAGGAAATGGTTAAAGCAGACCCAGTATAAACGAGTTTGATTGACTGAAAAACGTTGTTTTGAACAGTGCTGATTTAAGTGAGGTGTTTTTGACTTGTTTTCAGCTATCTTCTTTACCGTGCCATGGGTCGGTTGGCCAGTTTCTAAGATAGAGTACGCCAAATAAAAATGTCATAAAGTAGGCGAACGGAGCTGGCTCGGGTTTTGCCTCGACTTGTTTACGAAAAGCAATACATTCACCGATGTGAGCCACAACCAAAAACAGGCCGATGCAATAAAAGACGAGTTCAAATGTTGGAGGTAAGTCAGCTAATAAAGTGAAAAGTACCAGGGCCCAGACACCTGTGGTAATTTGTTTTGCATAATCGAAGGTCATTTTCATGCTCCCGAGTAATATTTTATCGTCTAACATATTGTTATTAAAGAAATTTGTCAATAGTTACAATAATGATATGGTCATAGATGTTATGCAACATGACCTTAAATGCCATTGTTGGCTTCCCTTAAAAGCCTCAGTATTTGTTGCAGTATGGCAATAACCTAAAATTGTAATAGCAGGAAAGGCAATGAAAATTGAATTTACTCCCGAGCAGCAAGTATTGCGAAAAGAGTTGCGTGTTTACTTTGAAGAGCTAATGACCCCGGAGCTACGGCACGAAGTTTCGCTAACCATTGGTGAAGGCGGAGGCCCTTTATTTTGGGAGGCAATGGGTAAATTGGGTAAAGATGGCTGGATTGGCGTAGGTTGGCCTAAAGCTATGGGTGGAAAAGGTTTAACTGAAATGGAGCAGTTTATTTTTGTTGAGGAGGTGATGCGTGCCGGTTTCCCGTTCCCTTTTCTTACCAGTGAATCGGTTGGCCCTATTTTGGCTGAGCATGCATCGGGTCGTTTAAAGGAGTTATTGGTTCCGCAAATTCTTGGCGGCCAAATGATGATGGGTATTGGTTATTCCGAGCCCGGTGCAGGTACTGACCTTTTGTCATTAAGCACAACAGCAAAGAAAGAGGGCGATGAATGGGTTATCAATGGTCAAAAAATGTGGACATCTCTGGCTCATCATGCGGACTGGATCTGGTTAGCCGCGCGTACGAATTTTGATCCTGAAGTAAAAAAACATTCGCGCATATCAATTTTTCTGGTACCAACCAATGCAGAGGGTTACAGCTGTACGCCCGTGCATACTTTAGGTGATGTACGTACCAATGCGACTTTTTATGAGAATGTACGTGTGCCTGAAGATCATCTGGTAGGTGAGCTCGATATGGGGATGATGTTGATTTTCAGCCAGTTGAATCGTGAGCGTTTATCTTTGGTAAATGTAGGTGCTTTTGCCAATCTGTTTAATGAAGTAACCCATTGGGCGAGAGAAACACAACTTCCCGGTGGAGAAACTGTTATTGATCAGCCATGGGTGCAGTTGAATCTGGCAAGGTGTCGAACGGGCCTGGAAGCGCTTAAGTTGATCTGTTATCGACAGGCTTCTGAAATGACCAAAGGTAATCTGCCAATGGAAGATGCATCAGCTGCCAAGGTTTATGGTACGGAATTTTTTGTAGAGCTTTATCGGCATCTGGGAGAGATTCTGGGTGTGAGCGGTGTGTTACATCGTGAGTCTAAAGGCGCGATTCTTAATGGTCGTCTTGAGGCCATTTATCGTACAGCTTCGATCATTACTTTTGGTGGTGGTACCAATGAATTGCAACGTGACTTGATTGCTCGTGGCGGCCTTGCTATGCCACGTGCCAAGCGATAGGGGGAGCTAATACAATGGATTTTTCTTTTAATGAAACACAGCAAGAAGTTCAAAATCTTGCACATCAGATATTGGCTGACCTTTCGACAGCAGAACGTTTGGGCGAAATTGATAAGCAGGAAGACAGGTTCGATGAAAACTTATGGAAAAAATTAGCTGAAGCCGGGTTGTTGGGGGTAGCGTTATCTGAAGAGAATGGCGGAATGGGGTTTGGTTTTACCGAGCTATGTTTGTTTATAGAGGAGATTGGGCATACGGTAGCAGCAGTGCCTGTTGTACCTGTGGTGGTAAGCGCAGCTTTACCTATTCAGCAATTTGGTACAACTGAGCAACAGCAACGATTTCTTCCTGCAATAGCAGCGGGTAAAAAACTGATTACTGCAGGCTTGTCTGAAGCTTTGTCAGAGTGTCCCTCTGCACCTGCAGCATTGGCAGTGGCTGCAGATGGAGGCTATAAGCTTTCAGGTGTAAAAACAGCGGTTCCTTTTGCGCATAAAGCGGACCGTATTCTGGTAACTGCCATGGTGGGTGATGGAGTTGGAATATTCTTGCTTGATCCGAAGGCAGATGGTGTTGAGTTAATACGGCAGGTATCAACAACA
>CBDUPD010000030.1:0-11657 GCA_965368985.1 uncultured Spongiibacteraceae bacterium
AGCGCTGTTTGTTGAGGGTGAGGCTTCTGCGTCAGTTGCAGAAGAAAAGCCTGCTACTCAGCCTGTTGATTCTGATGAAGATCCTATATTGAGTCCTGCTGCCAGAAAGCTGGCCGAAGAGAATGCGATTGATCCGGCCTCTATTGTCGGAACAGGGAAGGGCGGCAGAGTGACAAAAGAAGATGTAGTTGCTGCGGTAGATAAAAAACAATCTTCTCCGACATCTCAGCCATCTACATCTGTGCCTGCTTCATCTCGAATGAGTTCAGGTGCGGAGCAGTTAATCAGTGAAGCCATTCATGAAGGGCGTGTAGAGCGTCGTGTGCCTATGACACGTATGCGCGCACGTATTGCTGAGCGTTTATTAAGTGCTTCGCAAGAAACAGCAATGCTGACAACATTTAACGAAGTAAACATGCAACCTGTGATGGATCTGCGCAGTAAGTATAAAGATCTTTTTGAAAAAACCCATAATGGTACACGTTTGGGTTTTATGTCTTTATTTGTTCGTGCTGCAACAGAAGCCTTAAAGCGTTTTCCTGCCGTTAATGCCTCGATTGATGGTAACGATATTGTTTATCACGGCTATCAGGATGTGGGTGTTGCAGTGTCAACAGATAAAGGTCTGGTTGTTCCTGTTTTACGTGATGCTGATCAAATGAGCCTTGCTGATATTGAAAGCAAGATTCGAGAATATGGTTTAAAGGCTAGAGATGGAAAATTAGGTATTGAAGAGATGACTGGAGGTACATTTACTATTACTAATGGTGGTGTATTTGGCTCTCTGATGTCTACACCAATCCTGAATCCTCCACAGGCAGGTATTTTAGGTATGCACAAGATTCAGGATCGTCCAATGGCTGTAAATGGTGAAGTGAAGATTCTGCCTATGATGTATTTGGCGCTGTCTTATGACCATCGCCTGATTGATGGTAAAGACGCCGTGCAATTTTTGGTGGTGATTAAAGATTTGCTGGAAGATCCAGCTCGTATGCTGCTTGAAGTTTAAAAAAATATTTAGAAACTAAATTAAATCAGTTTTCCGGACGATGACTATTAGTTGCCTGGTTGAATTGAAAAGCGTAGGTAGGATAAAAAATGTCAGATAAATACGATGTGATAATAATTGGCGCTGGCCCGGGTGGTTATGTGGCGGCAATTCGAGCAGCTCAGCTGGGTTTGAGAACAGCCTGTGTAGAAAAGTGGGTAGATGAAAAAGAAAAGCCCGTTTTGGGTGGAACCTGTCTGAATGTGGGTTGTATTCCATCAAAAGCGCTTCTTGATTCAACGCATAAATATATCGAAGCTAAAAACGATTTTGATGTGCATGGTATCAGTACTGGAACTGTTAAAATGGACGTTGCCAAAATGATGGAGCGTAAAGCAGGTATCGTTTCTCAGTTAACGGGCGGTATAGCAGGTTTGTTCAAAGCGAATGGTGTTACTTCAATTATAGGTACAGGAAAGCTGCTTGCCGGTAAGAAAGTTGAGGTGACTGCTCCTGATGGAGGCCAGGTAGTTTATGAGGCAGAGAATGTCATATTGGCAACGGGTTCGGTACCTGTTGAAATTCCACCCACACCATTAGAAGAGGGTATTGTTGTTGATTCTACCGGAGCGCTTAATTTTGATGCTGTACCAAAACGTCTGGGCGTTATAGGGGCGGGTGTTATTGGTCTGGAGTTGGGGTCGGTATGGTCACGTTTGGGTTCAGAAGTGGTTGTACTTGAAGCCATGGAAGACTTTTTGCCGGCTATTGATAAAGTGGTTGCCCGAGAAGCGAAAAAGATCCTGACTAAACAAGGTCTGGATATTCGTTTAGGTGCTCGTGTGACAGGTTCAAGCCTTAAAAAAGGAAAATCACCAAAAGTTACAGTAACTTATTCAGATGCTGAGGGTGACAAAGAAGAGATATTCGATAAATTGATTGTTGCAGTAGGTCGTAAACCGGTAACAGAACATCTTCTTTCTGGTGATTGCGGTGTCAGCCTTGATGAGCGTGGCTTTATTTTTGTTAATGATTACTGTGCAACTGATGCCCCTGGAGTTTATGCGATAGGTGACATCGTGCGTGGCCCAATGTTAGCTCATAAGGCATCTGAAGAAGGTGTTATGGTTGCTGAGCGTATTGCTGGCCAGAAACCGCAGATGAATTACGATACTATTCCCGGTGTTATCTATACCCACCCTGAAATAGCTTCTGTAGGTAAGAATGAGCAGCAACTAAAAGCCGAAGGTGTTGATTTCAATGTCGGTATGTTCCCGTTTGCTGCCAGTGGCCGAGCTTTGGCGGCTAATGACTCTGAAGGTATGGTAAAAATGCTGGCTGATGCCAAGACTGATCGCATTCTTGGTTGCCATATTATTGGCCCTAGTGCTGCAGATTTGATACAGCAAGTAGTTATCGCTATGGAGTTTGGTTCAACTGCTGAAGATATCGGATTAACGGTATTTGGGCATCCAACCTTGTCAGAAGCTGTGCATGAGGCCGCATTAGCGGTAAATGGTCATGCTATTCATATCGCCAATCGTAAGAAACGTAAATAAATTTGCGAGATAGGTCGTAATCTAAGATAATTAGCGCGCCAAAAATTGGGCGCGTCTTTTTACGCTCTGGCGTAAGTTCACGGAGCGAATAATAGATATTGAACATTTTGGGGGTTAATCCTTGAATTAACCGGCAACTCACGGCATTTATATGCCAATAAAATGGTAAGACAACATGAATCTTCATGAGTATCAAGGCAAGCAACTGTTTGCTGAATATGGTCTGCCTGTTTCTAAGGGTTACGCTTGTGACACACCTGAAGAAGTAGCAGAAAAAGCAAAATTAATCGGTGGTGATATGTGGGTTGTTAAAACTCAGGTTCACGCTGGTGGTCGCGGAAAAGCTGGCGGTGTTAAGCTGGTTAAAAGCCCTGAAGAAGCAGCTGCGTTTGCTGAAAGCTGGTTCGGTAAGAACATCGTTACTTTCCAAACTGACGAAAATGGCCAGCCAGTTCATAAAATTCTGGTTGAAGATTGCACAGATATCGCTGATGAATTGTACCTTGGTGCAGTTGTAGATCGCGCTTCTCGTCGTATCGTTTTTATGGCATCTACTGAAGGCGGTGTTGAAATTGAGACTGTTGCTCATGAGACCCCTGAAAAAATTCTTCAAGCTATTGTTGATCCTTTAACGGGTCCGCAGCCTTATCAAGGTCGTGAGTTAGCGTTTAAACTGGGTCTTGAAGGAGATCAAATCAAGCAGTTTACCAAAATCTTCATGGGTTTGGCGCAACTGTTTATCGATAAGGATCTAGCCCTTATCGAAATTAACCCATTGGTTATAAAAGAAGATGGTAACTTGCACTGTCTTGACGCTAAATTAGCGGTTGACGGAAATGCTATCTATCGCCAAAAAGAATTGGCGGCAATGGAAGACCCTACACAAGAAGATGCTCGTGAAGCAGAAGCAGCTCAGTGGGATCTTAACTATGTTGCCCTGGATGGTAACATCGGTTGTATGGTTAACGGTGCCGGTCTTGCGATGGGTACTATGGATATCGTTGCTTTACATGGCGGTTTCCCTGCTAACTTCCTTGACGTAGGCGGCGGTGCAACTAAAGAGCGTGTTGCTGAAGCATTTAAATTGATTTTGTCTGATGCCAAGGTTAAATGTGTTCTGGTAAATATTTTTGGCGGAATTGTACGTTGTGACATGATTGCAGAAGGTATTGTTGGCGCGGTTAAAGAAGTGGGTGTAAACGTTCCTGTTGTTGTGCGTTTAGAAGGTACTAATGCTGATCTGGGTAAAGAAGTTCTTGCAAAATCTGGCCTGGATATCATTGCTGCTACAAGTTTACAAGATGCTGCTGAGCAAGCAGTTAAGGCAGCGGGGTAATTATCAATGTCTGTATTAATTAATAAAGATACTAAAGTTATCTGTCAGGGTTTCACTGGCGGTCAGGGAACTTTCCATTCTGAGCAAGCGATTGCTTACGGTACACAAATGGTTGGTGGTGTTACACCTGGAAAAGGTGGTACGGAGCATTTAGGTTTGCCGGTATTTAACACTGTTAAAGAAGCGGTAGAAGCTACCGGTGCAACTGCATCTGTTATCTATGTTCCAGCACCTTTCTGTAAAGACTCTATTCTTGAAGCCATCAATGCTGGTCTTGAATTGGTTGTCTGTATCACTGAGCACATTCCAGTATTGGATATGCTTGAGTGTAAAGAGAAAGCTGACCAATTGGGTGTTCGTATTGTTGGCCCTAACTGTCCAGGTGTTATTACTCCTGGAGAGTGCAAGATCGGTATCATGCCTGGCCACATTCACTTGCCTGGTAAAGTGGGTATTGTGTCGCGTTCAGGTACATTGACTTATGAAGCCGTTAAGCAAACAACGGATTACGGTTTTGGCCAGTCTACTTGTGTAGGCATTGGTGGTGACCCGATTCCTGGTACTAACTTTATTGACGTGTTGGAATTGTTCCAGAATGATCCTAAGACTGAAGCGATTGTTATGATTGGCGAGATTGGTGGAAGTGCTGAAGAAGAAGCCGCTGCTTACATCAAAGCTAACGTAACCAAGCCTGTTGTTTCTTATATTGCCGGTGTTACTGCGCCTGCGGGTAAGCGTATGGGACATGCTGGTGCAATCATCTCTGGTGGTAAAGGTACTGCCGATGAGAAGTTTGCTGCTTTGGAAGATGCCGGAGTTAAGACTGTTCGTAGTCTTGCGCAAATCGGTGAAGCATTAAAAGAAGTTACTGGTTGGTAAGTCAGGCTTCTTTATAAGAAAAGGCCGCATTTGCGGCCTCAGACTGCTAACAAGCCCTGGTATTTTTACCGGGGTTTGTTATTTTAGGGTGATGAACAATAAAACTGCCTAGATCTCCTTATTTCTGAGTAAAACATCAAAATAGATCATATAGAGCTTGAATCCGATTCAGGGTGTCCATTATTTCTATCAATAATCCATTTTCAAGCTCATATCTGAGCTATTTTCTTCGTGTTTTTGGCGACATGGATGGCAGAGGAAAGGGCTTTTTCCATGAGCTAACCTGTCCTGGTCAACGGCTTCATTTAACTCACCAAGATAGAACTTGACGGATTCTAGAGCCTCAACTTTTATATGTTTGTTTTTGTTGGTATTCGCTTTTAAGTGAGTTGAATCGGTGTGGAGCCTGCCTGACACCATCTGCTTTTGCATAGCCTGAAAGACAATTTCATCAAAGATTTGCTGATAAATATCTGAACCGATTAAATCGGCGAATGCGATTCTGACTGAGAGTTGATGCATCGGGTATTGTGTCGGTGAGATTTAATCCCAGGAACCATCGGTAATCGGAATTCACTTGTATGTCACATATTTACTGTCGCTCACTCCTTACACCGTAGAGATAACCCAAAAAAGAATGTTAAACAGCAAGGTCGGATCCAGAGATGGCCTTCCATTATCTTGGTAGTATAAATTTTTAACCAAGTCATGAATAAATGAAAAATCAATATTTCGATCCATCTTTCTTAATAGATGGTCATTGGGAACATGCTCGTCGATACAGATCAACTCAATTGAGAACTGGGATTGGGATGGTCTTTTATCATACCCCTATTATAAAAAGTCCCCGCAATTGAGCGAGGACCTTATCAGAAGTCTGAAGCCAGTAATATGCTGGCTTTTTTATTGTCTGGTATTTTTAAATAGTTCTGGAGAATTCAGGTTTTACTGTCTGTAAAGTTGCTTTAAATGCTTTGGGTGAGCCGCATACAATATTGCCAGACTCAAGATAGTTGTTGCCGCCATTGTAATCAGAAACCAGGCCACCAGCCTCCAATACCAGCAATGCACCCGCTGCCATGTCCCATGGTTGAAGTCCCATTTCCCAGAAAGCATCGTATCGGCCAGCAGCTACATAAGCTAAATCAAGAGATGCGGCTCCACAGCGACGAATACCGGCGCTTCCTGACGCTAAGGATTTCATAACCTTGATAAAAGCATCCACATCTTCCTCTTTACGCTCTCCAAAAGGAATGCCTGTTGCGAATAACGCATTTTCTTTATGATAGGTTGATCTTACACGCATTCTGCGACCATTAACCTGTGCGCCACCTCCACGGGTTGCTGTGAATTCTTCACGACGAATGGGGTCATAGATAACTGCATGTTCCAGTCGGCCATTTTTGAGGCAAGCGATAGAAACAGCAAAATGTGGAATGCCACGAACAAAATTGGTGGTACCGTCAAGAGGGTCGATAATCCACTGATATTCAGCTTCCTTGATGTTGCCAGCTTCACCGGATTCTTCACAAATAAATGCATGATCAGGGTAAGCCTTCTGAAGATGGTATAGAATCTCTTTTTCAGCAGCCTTGTCGACTTCTGTTACAAAATCGTTGGGGCTTTTGGTTTCAACTTCTAATTGATCAAGATTTTCGACAGCTCGCTCGATGATTTCACCTGCTTTACGGGCGGCACGAAGAGCGATATTAACCATTGGATGCATAGCTTGACCTGCTGTTTTACAATTGCGGGATATTTTAAAAGACGCGATTATAACGAGTTTAGCAAAATTTGCACTCTCACTCTCTTTGAGGTTCTGATCGTAACAGTGAAAAGGTAGTATTATTTTGAGTAAAACGATGAACGGGCAGGCAGCACTAGACAATATTCGCATTATTTTAGTGAATACCACGCACCCGGGTAATATTGGTGGAGTGGCTCGGGCTATGAAGAATATGGGTTTAAAGCAGCTTTATCTGGTCAAACCTAAAAGATATCCTGACGAAGAGGCAGTATGGCGTTCAGGTCATGCGCTTGATGTACTCGATAATGCAGTAGTTACAGAAACGCTGGATGAGGCTCTGGGTGATAGTGGCTTGATTATTGGTACCAGTGCCCGGGAGCGAAAAATACCATGGCCTTTGTTAAACCCGCGTGAATCGGCAATTGAGTCGATAAAAGAAACTGAAAATCATACGGTTTCAATTGTATTTGGACGTGAAGACAGGGGGTTGACCAATGAAGAGCTGCAAAAATGTCATTTGCACCTGAATATTCCTACAGGAGATGAATACTCTTCCCTGAATCTGGCGTGCGCAGTTCAGGTGGTGGCTTATGAGCTACGTATGGCTGCCATGGGAGATGGTTTGTCATCAATTAAGGATAATGTAGCTGATATGCGTGAGTGGGATGTGCCGCCAGCCAGTTCAAGCATGATGGAGCATTTTTATGAGCACCTGGAGCAGGTGTTGATTGATATCGATTTTCTTGACCCGAAAACCCCAAGGCAGACTATGACTCGCCTGCGAAGATTGTTTAATCGGGTCAGAATGGATGAAATGGAGTCTTCAATGCTGCGCGGTATCCTTAAATCTATCGATCGACTTACAAGCCGTTAACATGCTTGGGTCTGTTAATATTAACAGACTCTTACACTCACTTATTTATTGATTTAGATCAGCTTTTACCTTTGAGAACATGGCGCTGGATAGCTATAATGCACTGGATTTAATTACCTGACTGTAATACTGGGTTAAATGCTTGACTAAATTAGTAAGGTATTTGATAATTTCAGTATAACAACAGCAGGTGATTATTATGAGATTAACAACAAAAGGCCGATATGCAGTAACTGCAATGCTTGATCTCGCATTACGTCAAGATCAGGGTCCAATTAGTTTATCAGATATTTCAGGAAGACAAGGGATTTCATTGTCTTATCTTGAGCAACTGTTTTCCAAGCTGAGAAAAAAGGAATTAGTCTCCAGTATTCGTGGTCCAGGTGGCGGCTATCGCCTAAGTAGGGCTGCCCACGAAGTATTTGTTGCTGATATTATTGATGCAGTTGATGAAAAAGTAAGTGTGACCAGCTGCAATAAAGATGATGATCGTGGATGCCAGGAAGATGGCTCTGTTTGTTTGACGCATCATTTATGGTCAGAACTGAGCGACCAAATACATACCTTTTTAAGCGGTATTAGCTTGGGAAGTCTGGTTGAAAGAAGTGAAATTAAGGCCGTCTCCGAGAGACAGTCGGTAGCAGAGTTAGAGAAAAGGCAGTCTGAAAATGATATTGCAGTTTCATCTATTTAGTTTATAAAACATGACGCGGAGAGATCGCTGTTAATGAAACTCCCAATTTATTTTGATTATTCCGCAACTACTCCTGTAGACCAACGTGTTGCAGATAAGATGGTTGCCTGTTTAACCAATGAAGGAAATTTTGGTAACCCGGCTTCACGCTCTCACGCCTTTGGCTGGAAAGCTGAAGAAGCTGCCGAGAATGCACGTAGCCAGGTGGCAGCGTTAATTAATGCTGATCCACGCGAGATAGTTTGGACATCAGGTGCTACCGAATCTGACAACCTTGCCATCAAGGGTGCTGCTCATTTTTATTCAAAAAAAGGTAAGCACATTATTACGTCGATGATTGAGCATAAAGCGGTGCTTGATACCTGTCGTCAACTTGAGCGTGAAGGCTTTGAAGTAACATATCTTCAGCCTGATAGTGATGGCATTATTTCACCTGAGCAGGTGAAAGATGCGATTCGTGAAGATACCGTTCTGGTTTCATTAATGCATGTGAATAATGAAATTGGCGTGATTACGGATATTGCTGCAATTGGTGAAATTACGCGTGAAAATAAAGTTGTTTTTCATGTTGATGCTGCGCAAAGCGCTGGCAAGCTGCCTATTGATATTGAGACCATGAAAGTCGACCTTATGTCGATTTCAGCTCACAAAATGTATGGTCCAAAAGGTATTGGTGTTTTGTATGTACGACGCAAGCCGCGTATTCGTATTGAAGCACAAATACACGGTGGTGGTCATGAGCGTGGTATGCGCTCTGGCACTTTGGCAACGCATCAGATTGTTGGTATGGGTGAAGCTGCTCGTATTGCCAAAGAAGAAATGGACAAAGACAACGCGCATTGTCTGGCCCTAAGAGACCGCTTGTTAAAAGGCGTTAGTGATATGGAAGAAGTTCACCTCAATGGCCACAAGGATCAACGTGTTCCTGGCAACCTGAATATCAGTTTTGCATTTGTTGAGGGTGAGTCGCTGATTATGGCACTTAAAGATTTGGCAGTGTCTTCCGGTTCTGCGTGTACATCTGCAAGCCTTGAACCATCGTATGTGTTGCGTGCTCTGGGTTTAAATGATGAGATGGCGCATAGCTCTTTACGTATAAGTATAGGGCGTTTTACCACTGAAGAAGAAGTGGATTACGCAGTAGAAAAGATTAAGCATGCAGTGACCAAGTTACGTGAACTATCGCCACTATGGGATATGTTTAAAGACGGCATCGACCTTGATACGGTTGAGTGGGCTGCACACTAGTTTAAAAGCTCTCAATAAAGAGAGGCGAGGTTATACATCATGGCATATAGTGAAAAGGTAATTGATCATTACGAAAATCCACGTAATGTTGGTACGCTTGATAAAGAAGACAAAACCGTTGGTACCGGTATGGTAGGTGCGCCAGCATGTGGCGATGTTATGCGCTTGCAAATCAAGGTGAATGACCAGGGTATTATTGAAGATGCCAAGTTTAAAACTTATGGTTGTGGTTCAGCCATAGCCTCAAGTTCACTGTTAACCGAGTGGGTTAAGGGTAAAACTCTTGATGAAGCTCAGGAAATCAAGAATACAGAAATAGCAGAAGAGTTAGCGTTGCCCCCGGTAAAAATTCACTGTTCTGTTTTGGCAGAAGATGCAATTAAAGCAGCGATAACTGATTTAAAAGCGAAGCAGTAGTAGGCAGGCACGTCAATGGCAATAACCTTAACAGAGGCAGCTGCACAACATGTGAGCAACTACCTTAAAAAACGCGGAAGCGGCTTGGGTGTTCGTGTAGGTGTAAAAACTACCGGCTGTTCTGGTATGGCATATGTACTGGAATATGTTGATGAGTCTGCTGAAGAAGATTCAGTCTTTGAGAGTCATGGTGTATCTGTATTTGTTGATCCCAAAAGTCTGGTATATATCGATGGTACCGAACTGGATTTTGTGAAAGAAGGCCTGAATGAAGGTTTCGAATTTAATAATCCCAATGTCGCTGGTGAGTGTGGTTGTGGGGAAAGCTTCAGTGTCTAGCCACTGTTAATATAAACCCCGGTGCGACAGAGAAGCGATGTCTTTGCTATTAGAAAAAAACTATTTTGAGCTGTTTGGTTTACCGGTATCATATACTATTGATATAGATAAATTGTCAGATGTTTATCGCCAGCTCCAGCGTCAATTTCATCCCGATCGTTTTGCCAGCGCTTCAGATCATGAAAAGCGTATAGCATTACAATATGCTACGTATATCAATGAAGCATTTGAAGGTTTGAAAGATCCCCTGACTCGAGCACAATATATGATGGAGCTTGAGGGTTTTAGTCAGAAAGATCATACCATGCAAAATAATACGGTATTTCTCTTGCAGCAAATGGAGTGGAGAGATCAGCTTGATTTGGCCAGTTCTGCCGAACAAGTTGATGAGTTGCTGAGCAATACACAGGCTATTGCAGCTGAGTATTTACAGGCATTTGATAAGGCCTATCAGGAAAAATTTTTTGATGAAGCGCAGCTGAACATTGATAAAATGCAGTTTGTCAGCAAGTTTGAAGACGAGCTTCACATGCGTAAACAGAGTTATACTTAGACAGAGTGCGTAGACAGACTGCGTAAACCGACCCGTTACCTTTAAAATACATCTATGGCTTTACTACAAATTTCAGAACCCGGCATGGCGCCAGCACCACATCAGCGTAAACTGGCGGTAGGTATCGACCTTGGTACTACCAATTCTTTAGTCGCTGCGGTGCGAAACAACAATGCAGAAGCGCTTCCAGATGTTTCTGGTGAGTTTATGTTGCCATCTGTTGTGCATTATTCTAAAGATAGTGTGCAGGTTGGTGCTGATGCAAAGGCTTTGTCTATCACAGATCCCTTAAACACTATTATTTCGGTTAAACGCCTTATGGGACGAGCGGCTAAAGATGTGCTTAGTCTCGCTGATCAGTCACCTTATGAGTTTTTTGAGCGTGAAGATCATGTACCTGCTATACAAACAGTTGCCGGAGCCAAAACGCCTGTAGAAATATCCTCGGAGATTCTTAAGTCTTTAGTTAATCGAAGTGAAGAAACACTTGGTGATAAGCTTCATGGTGCAGTGATTACTGTACCGGCGTATTTTGATGATGCACAGAGACAGGCTACAAAAGATGCTGCCACTTTAGCGGGAATCAATGTTTTGCGTTTGTTAAATGAGCCTACAGCAGCGGCTGTTGCTTATGGTCTGGACCAAAAAGAAGATGCGGTAATTGCAGTCTATGATCTGGGTGGTGGTACATTCGATATATCTATTCTTCGTTTAAGTCGCGGTGTTTTTGAAGTGTTAGCGACAGGTGGTGATTCAGCGCTGGGTGGTGATGACTTTGATCATGCTATTGCTGATTGGGCGCGACAGGAATTGAAGCTGGTTGAGCTTGATGCCGGGAAGTACCGGGCATTAATGCATGCTGCCCGCACTGCCAAAGAGGCTCTGAGTGAAAGTGAGAGTGCTTCGTTTAATATCGGCTTTACAGACAAAACGCTTATTCTCGATAGGGAAAAGTTTGCCGGGTTAGTTGATGGATATATTGAGAAAACCCTGCTTGCTTGCAAGTCGGCTATTCATGATGCT